>JARFPS010000265.1 GCA_029288175.1 Miltoncostaea sp.
GCCCCGCGGCGATCACCCGCCGGCGCCGTCCTGGGCGGGAGCCCCCTCCGGGGCCGCCTCGGGGGCCGCCTCGGGCGGGACCGCGCCGGGCTGCTCGGCCGGCAGAAGCGCCTCGTCGGCATAGCTGGTGCGGTCGTTCCACTCCTCCAGCACGCCGTCGCGCCACTCGGTGAACTCCTCCTGGCGCGCCGCCTGAAGCTGACTGGCCTTGATCTGCTGCCGCGCCTCGGCGAAGGGCGTCGTCTGAGCCGGGGTGATGTCGACCTTGATGATATGCCAGCCGAACTGGGTCTGGACGGGCTCCGAGATCTCGCCGTCCTTCAGGGCGAAGGCCGCCTGCTCGAACGGCGGCACGAGCTGACCGCGCTGGATGACCCCCAGATCGCCGTCCTGTGCCGCGGACCCCTCGTCCGTCGAGTTCTCGCGCGCCAGCTCGCCGAAGTTCTCGGCCGTGACCTCTTCGCGCAGGGCCTCGGCCTCCTCCTCGGTCTCGACCAGGATGTGCGCGGCGCTCCGGCCGGCCGGCGTCGCGAACTGGTCCTTGTTCTGCTCGTAGAACTCCCGCGCTTCCTTGTCGGAGAAGCGCACGCCCCGCGTGACGCTGTTGAACAGCAGCGGCTGCTGGAGCGAGAAGCGCAGGATCTCCCGCGCATCGGCGGGAGTGATGTTCGACTCCTCGAGGAACGCGTCGAAGTCCTCGCGCGAGCCCTCGAACTCCTGCTCCACGATCCGGTCGAGCTCGTCGTCCACGTCGCTCTTGTCGACCTTGCAGGGGTCGCCGCAGCGCCGGGACTCGAAGTTGACGATGTGCTGGAGCATCAGGGTCTCCAGCGCCTGGCGCCGCACCTGGTCGAAGCCCTCGCTGCCGGCGGCGGGGAAGCTGACGCCTTGCTGCTCGGCCTGGGCGCGCTGCTGGTCGACGGCGCGCGCGAGCTCGGCCTCGGTGACCGATTGGTCCCCGACCTGGGCCACCACGCCCTCCGGCAGGTCCTCGACCTGGGCGCTGCCATCACCGCTTCCGCAGCCCGCTCCGACCGCGATCATCGCGCCTACGGCGATGACGAGAAGTCCGGCTCTTCGGAGTCTCTTCATCGGCACGGTGAGCGATGCTAGCACGGGGTCGGAACCCCACCATTATGGGCTCCTTAAGGGTCCGTAGGCCGCCCGCGAGCCCGCGCCGCGCGCCCCGTCAGACGGTGGCCGCGCGCAGCTCGGACAGGGCGTCCAGGGCCCCCTCGGCGGCGCCCAGGCGGTCGGGGGGGATCCCCTCCGCGGTGACGGTCACCGTGGCCTCGGCCGAGCGGTACGTCAGACGGGGCACGTCCTCGCGGAGGTGGCGCAGCTCCGCACTGGACAGCCGGATCGGGCTCAGGCTGATGCGCGCGGCCTTGGCCGAGGCCGCGCTCGCGCCCGCCTCGCGCATCTTGATGCGCAGGCGCTGCAGGGCCAGCAGGGCGGTGACGGTGTCGGGCACCGGCCCGAAGCGGTCCTCCAGCTCCTCGCCGAGCGCCGCCACGGCGGCGAGGTCGCGCGCCTGGGCGATCCTGCGGTGGATGTCGATCTTGGCCGCCTCGAGGGGCACGTAGTCGGCGGGGATGAAGGCGGACACGGGGATGTCCACGCGCGGCTCGGCCTCGGGCGGCGCGCCGCCCTCGCGCAGCGCGATCGCCTCCTGGAGCATCTCCACGTAGAGCTCGAACCCCACGGCGGCCACCTGTCCGCTCTGCTCGTCGCCCAGAAGGTTGCCCGCGCCGCGGATCTCCAGGTCGCGCATCGCGATGCGCAGCCCTGAGCCCAGCTCGGTGTAGTCGGCCAGCGCGCGCAGGCGCGCCGCCGCGTCGCGCGACAGGGCGGCTCCGTCGGGGTACAGCAGGTAGGCGTGGGCCGTCACGTCCGAGCGTCCCACCCGGCCGCGCAGCTGGTAGAGCTGGCTCAGGCCCAGCTGATCGGCCCGCTCCACGACCAGCGTGTTGGCCCGCGGGATGTCGAGCCCGGCATCGATGATGCTGGTGGAGACGAGGATGTCGGCCTCGCCGCGCACGAAGCCGAGCATCACGTCCTCGAGCTGGCGCTCGGGCATCTGGCCGTGCGCCATGGCGATGCGCGCCTGCGGCGCCAGCGCCCGCACCCGCTCGGTCGCCTCGACGATGGTCTCGACGCGGTTGTGCAGTACGAAGCTCTGGCCACCGCGCTCGGCCTCGCGGGCGAGCGCCGCCGCCACGAGCTCATCGTCGTACTCGCCCACGTGCGTCGCCACCGGGCGCCGGCCACTGGGCGGCGTCTCGATGACGCTGATGTCGCGGATGCCCGACAGCGAGATCTGGAGGGTGCGCGGGATGGGCGTGGCGCTCATGGCCAGCACGTCGACGCGGAGCTTCAGCTGCCGCAGGGCCTCCTTCTGGGCCACGCCGAAGCGCTGCTCCTCGTCGACCACCACCAGCCCCAGGTCCTTCGGCACGACGTCCATCGACAGCAGGCGATGGGTGCCCACCAGCACGTCCAGCTCACCGGCCCGAAAGCGCGCCAGCACCTCCTTCACCTCCGACGGCGCCCGGAAACGGTTCACCATGTCGACGCTGACCGGCAGCTCGTCGAAGCGCTCGCGGAAGGTGGCCAGGTGCTGCTGGGCCAGAATGGTCGTCGGCACCACCACCATCGACTGCTTGCCCGCCGTGGCCGCCTTGAACGCCGCCCGCATGGCGATCTCGGTCTTGCCGAAGCCCACGTCCCCGCAGACGAGGCGGTCCATCGGCCTGTCGCGCTCCATGTCGTCGAGCACGGCGTCGATCGCGCGCTGCTGATCGGGGGTCTCGGTGTGCGGGAAGCGCCGCACCAGCTCGGCCATCAGCTCGTCGTCGGCGGGGAACGCGAAGCCCTCGGCGTTGGCCCGGGCCTCGTAGAGCGCGATCAGCTCGCCGGCCATCTCGCGCACCGACGCCCGGGCGCGCGACTTCATCTTGTCCCACCCCTTGCCGCCCAGCTTCGACAGCGTGGGCTCGCTGCCGTCCGCGCCGACGTACCGGCTGACGCGGTGCAGCTGGTCGTGCGGGACGTACAGCCGGTCGCCACCGGCGAAGGCCAGGTCCAGGTAGTCGCGGGTGATGTTCGCCACGGTGCGGGTCTCGAAGCCGGTGAGACGCCCGATGCCGTGGTCCTCGTGGACGATGTGGTCGCCCACCTTGAGGTCGAGGAAGCTCTGGAGCACCCTGCCCGGGGTCGGCCGCGACTCGGCCCGAGGCCGCCGACGCCGGAACAGCGCTCCCTCGGGGATGATCGCCAGCCCCAGGGCCCGCGAGAGGAAGCCCGAGCGCACGTCGCCCACCGCGAAGGCCACGGAGCCCTCCTCGGGGAGCAGGCCGGGCTTCAGCACCCCGGCCTTGACGCGATCGAGCAACGCCGCCGTGCGCTCCATGTCCCCGCGGCGCGCGAACCACACGATGACGCGCCGGCCGTTGCGCGCAAGCCGCGCCAACTCGGCCTCGGCCTCGCCCATCCCGCGCGCGGTGAACCGCGCCTCCACGGCGTCGAACGCCGGCTCCACCCGGCCACCGGGGGGCTGCAGGTCCATGCGGGCCCGCGCCTGCAGACCCGCGGCCACGGCCTCGGCCGGCACCAGCTCGTCCGCCTCGGCCTCGTCCTCCAGCCGCTCCGCGGCCTCCGTCAGGGCGCGGTCGTGCTCGGTCGGAGCCAGTCGGAGCAGGGTCGCCTCGGCCATCGTGTCGAGGGGGGCCTGCATCGGCGATCCGGCCTCATCGCGCGCCGGCCAGGCGACGGCCCGCGTCAGCGGCCGGACGGTGCGCTGCGTGAACGGCGAAAAGGCGCGCAGGCTCTCGACCTCGTCGCCGAAGAGCTCGACCCGGACGGGCATGTCCGCCGTGGAGGGGTAGACGTCCAGGATCCCTCCGCGCAGCGCCAGCTCGCCGAGCTCCTCCACCTGCGGCACGCGCTCGTACCGCGCCTCGACCAGATCGTCGACCAGCTCGTCGAGGTCGACGGCCGCCCCCACCTCGTGGCGCAGCGGCTCGGCGCGGCCGGCCGGCACGCGCTCCGCCATCGCCGCGGCCGAGGTGATGACCACGCGGTCGGCCCGGCCG
>JARFPS010000300.1 GCA_029288175.1 Miltoncostaea sp.
CCTGGTCGACGACATCGACGGTCTTTACCGGGAGGGCCTCAGAGGCTGACCGAGCCCTGGGTCTCGGCGAAAGCCGCGACGCAGGCAGCGAGCCCCTCCTCGATGTCCCATTCGGGCGTCCACGAGAGTCGGTCGGCGGCATGTGCCGCATCTCCCTGGCTGAGCCGCACCTCGCCGTCGCGGGCGGGGGCGTGCTCCGGGTCGACGTCGACGCCCATCAGGCCGCTCAGCCTGGATGCGAGATCAAGGATGCTGGTCTGGCTCCCGCCGGCGACGTTGAAGGTCTCGCCGGCGACGTCGGGCACCTCCGTCGCGGCCACGAACGCCCGCACCACGTCCGCCACGTAGGTGAAGTCGCGCGTTTGCTCGCCGTCGCCATAGATCAGCGGGGCCTCGCCCGAGGAGAGCCGGGAGAGGAATTTGGGGACGACCGCGGCATACTCCGAATCCGGGCTCTGCCCCGGCCCGTAGACGTTGAACAAGCGCAGGCTCGTGGTGGGCAGGCCGTAGACCTCCCAGAAGGCCCTGCAGTAGCGCTCCGCCGCCAGCTTCGAGACGGCGTACGGCGAGAGCGGGATGGGCATCTGCGACTCGTCCTTGGGAACGGCTGGGTTGGCGCCGTAGATCGAGGACGAGGAAGCCATCGTGACGTGCCCGACACCCTCGTCACGCGCCGCCAGCAGGACGTTGAGGGTCCCGTCGACGTTCACGGCGTGGGTCGTGAGCGGGTCCTGGATCGATCGTGGCACCGAGGGCAGCGCGCCGAGGTGGAAGACCCGGTCCGTGCCCCTCACCGCCGAGTGCACGCGCTCATAGGAGCGCAGATCGCCCTCGACGAGCTCGACGTCGAGCTCGGCCAGACGCTCACGGCGCCCGGTGGCGAAGTTGTCGAGCACGCGGACCTCGTCGCCGAGCTCGACAAGGCGTCGTGCGAGGTGGTGGCCGATGAAGCCCCCACCGCCGGTAACGAGTGATCTCACCGCGGCCACGCTAGCACCGGTCGCAGGCCCGCCCTCCGCTATCCGGGAAGTTCGACGGTGGCCGGCGAGGAGCCCCGCTCGCCGAACCAGCACACGCCCTCGGCGACCAGATCGACGGCCAGCTCAGCCGCCGTGCTCAGAGCGGCGGAGTCGAACTCGAGGGTCACCTCGACGCTCTCGCCCGATGGCACCGAGCGCGGCAGGGCCACCCGGTCGAGCTCGTCCCGGCTTCCGTCGGCACGCCGGAGATAGGGCGCAACGGTCACCGAACCGACCGGGAACGGATAGCGACCCGCGGCCGTCCAGAAGGCCGCGCCGGTGTTGGCGATCGTCAGTGCCACCGTCAGGCGCCCGTCCCGCTCGCCCACCTCGCCCACCTCGATGTCGGCCATCAGACGCCCCGACGTGTCGCCGCTCGGGATGGGTTTCCTCGCGACGATCGTGTTGGTCTCGGGGGCCTCGGCGCGCCGGCGCAGGCCGGCAAGCTCCCCCTTGACGGAGCCGAGGTCGAGGAGCAGGTCGGCCTCCACATAGCGCTCGATGTCGACGAATCCCGCCTCGCCGAGGACCTGGACGAGATATGCGGGGTCGAACGGCGACTCCAGTGTGCCGTAGCGCTCCATCTCCTCGATCAGCTCGCGCTCACCGGCCGAGCCCGCCGGGGGCCGGACGCCCTCGTGGATGTAGATGCGCCCCCCGGGGATGAGGGAGCGATGCACCGCCGCCAGGCTGGCGCGCTCGTCGGTGAAGTGATGCATGGCGTCGTAGAGCACCGCGGCGTCGAAGCGATCCTCATAGGGGAGCTCGTCGCTTGCCATCGCCTCGAACTCGGCCTGCGGCGTGGGTTGCGCATCGTCGACCACCGGAACGCGCTCCAGGCGCTGCCGCGCGATCGCCACCATGTCTTCGCTGACGTCCACCCCCGTGACGTGGTAGCCGCACCGCGCCAACCACTCGCTGATCCAGCCGGGGCCGCAGCCCACGTCCAGCACCTGCGCGCTCTCGGGCAACGACAGGTACTCGACGATGTGGGCGAAGCTGTGCAGGCAGCGTGCCAGCTCATGGTTGGGCGGGGCGCTGAACGGCTTGGTGTTCAGCCACCTGACGCCCGACGCGTCGAGGCTGGCGACATAGGAGCGGTGGCCTTCGTCGGCGTCCTGGCCCAGGGAGGGCAGGCGCCCGGGCGCCTCGGCCGCCACCTGCGGAGGGGACAGCCGGCGACGCAGGGGCCCCGGAAGGCGCGACGACACCCCGGCCGGAACGCGACGCCGCAACGCGTCGGGGGCCTCCAGCTCGGCGAGCCTGGCGAGCGGCGGCCCCAGGGCCCGCTGAATCCGCGAGAGCATCAGCGGGACCCTACGTGGACGGGACGAACTCCGGGGCCGCGGCGCGTGCCCCCAGCACCCGAGGATCGACCGGGTTCCCCAGCTCGGCGCCCGTGGCGACGTCCAAGACCTCCACGCGCGCGGTGCAGACATCGGTGCCCGCCTCGGGCTGCACCTCGATCCGCAGCGGCTCGATGGCGGGCCGGCGCAGCACCTCCACGCGCTCCGGGCCGCCGCTCGGGGAGATGCGCAGGCGCTGGCGAGCCCCGTGG
>JARFPS010000002.1 GCA_029288175.1 Miltoncostaea sp.
TGCCGCGCTACTTCCGCTTCGTCGATGCGCTCCCCAAGACGCCCACCGAGCGCGTGCAGAAGGTCAAGCTGCGCGATGAGGGCATCACCTCCGACACCTGGGACCGCGAGGAAGCCGGCGTGCAGGTGAAGCGGTAGTGGCGGCGGGACGGAGGAGGTCGCAGTGTTCGCTCTGATCGCCCGCTACACGCGCCCGGCGGAGGAGGTCGACAGCATGCTCGACGATCACCGCGCCTGGATCACGAAGCACCAGGAGGCCGGACGCATCCTGATGACCGCCCGCCAGGTCCCGCTGACGGGCGGCCTGATCCTCGCCCAAGGCGCGGACGTGGCCGAGATGAGGGCGATGATCCGCGAGGATCCGTTCTACGCCTCGGGCGCGGCCGAGTACGACGTGCTGGAGTTCGAGCCCGCCCGCGTGACGGAGGGCATGGAGGAGGCACTCCGGCCCTCCTCGTAAAGAGGGCACCCGGCCCGGGTCGCCTCCTCGCCCCGAGCCGGGTAGCCCACCCACCGAGACTGCGCCGCAGGGATCGCCCGGCGGCGCGGCCGGAAGGGCCGGCCCACCAGCTGGGCCGGCCGAGACAGACGCCGGGGAGCTCGGGCCTGGCTACGGCCCCCGCTCGCACGACACCTCGTCGATGACCTCGAGTCGGTGCCTGCCCACCGAGACGAACTCGACGTCGTCGTCCTCGCACGGGTCGACCAGAACGTAGAGGTCGGCGTTACCGCCCAGGTAGAGCGCGTCGCGCGGTGCGGCGCCGTCCTCGAGATCGAATACGCGCATCGGCTGTGCCTTGAAGCCGAGCACGCGCGGGGCGATCCATCCGTGCGCGCCGTCGCGCCGCAGGTCGGGTCCGACGACGTACGTCTCCGCGGCGATCACCCCGATGAAGATGATCAGCGCGGCGGCTCCGGCGATCAGCGCCCTGCTCGGGGTGAGGCGCTCCATGCGCAGGAACCGGGGAAGCTCGTCGCTGAGGTCGAGTACGCGCGCCAGCATCGCGACGGTGACGACGGGGCCGATCAGGAGCGTCAGCGCAAGGTCGACCCCCATGGCCAGGAACGCCGCAATCCCGAGCCAGAGGATCGAGAGGATGGCGCGAGCCGCCACCGAGTGCCGGAACAACCCGGCCAGCAGCCCGCGGTTGGCCCGCGACTGCCGCAGCAACTCCAGCCAGCTGCCCACGAAGAGCAGGGGGCCGAAGACACCGATCACGAGGAGCATCGCGAACACGACGTCGACCACGCGAGAGGTCGGATCCACCGCGATGTCGACCGGGCGCACCCCGATCTGGCCGAGGTAGCCGCGCCACATCCGCGACAGGAGCGCGGCGATGATGCCGGCCAGCGGGATGAACGCGACGACCATCCCGGTCAGCCGAGAGCGGCGCTGCGCCGACGTCGTCTCGAGCTCTCCGGCCAGCGAGTCGAGGACGTCGCGCGTCTCGGCGGGCGGGAACCACGCCTGCCCACGTCGCGCAGCTCTCAGCGCGTCGGCGAACTCCGCGGGCTCGGCGTCCACGTCGATGAAGCCCGCGGCCCCCGCCCGAGCGGCCAGGGCGACCTCGTCGTGGTGCGGCGGACTGGCGGTGAGCGCCAGAATCGCGGCGTCCGGGGCGAGGTCCCTCGCGTCCTGGATGACCGTGTGCCCCGTTCGCCTCTTCAGGCCGGTATCGATGAGCAGCACGTCGGGCCGATGCTCGTCGAGGGCGGCCTCGAGCGCGTCAGGCCGGCGGATGAGCACGACGTCCTCCACCTCGGGACGGTGCTCCACCCCCCCGAGATCCTCGACCCGGAACGGGTGCCGGGCGACGATCAGCAGCCGGATGGAGCCGCTCGCCGCGTCCGTCACGCCGCCGGCCTCTCGGTCGGCCCCTCGCCTCCGATCGCCGCGTGGGGGGTGTCGATCGGCGATCCGTCGACGCGGCCGCGGGGCGGAGCGCGCCGGGCTCCGACCGGTCGTGCGCCATGGGGGCGGACCTCACGGCCGTCGGTCGGCCGCCTCCGGCGGAGGCTGATCGCGGTCTGCATGAGGACTCCTCGGCGGGGCCGGCGCAACGGCGTCGGGCGGCGCCGACACCGGCGGCCATGGTGGCGCCCCTCGTCCCGAGCGGCGACCGCGGAAGACCGCGTGGCTCGTGCGGGGTTCGCCGTAGCCGACGCCGGGCCGAAGCTGCGGATCTCGACCCGCGTGCCGGGGGACGGACCGCGCAGCGCTCGGGATTCGCCACGCGAGATCGCGGGGAAGAGCCCGACCAGCGCGCGAGGGCGAAGATGGCGACCAAGGCCGTCTTGCCCGCGGGCGCCGTCGCCGTGGGCCTCCTCCCGGTCGGCGCGGGACTCGCGGCGCTGCTCCACGTCTTGACCCAGCCGCTGGCGGTCTCGTACCGCCGCCTCTCGGGCTCCGCATGATCATCGGGCAGGGGGTGGCGGAGGACACGAGACGGGGGGGCGACGCCGATCCGAACGCCATCGCGATCTTCCCCCCGGCGCTTCGGCTGCTGCTCAGCCCGGTCGGGATCGTCGCGCTCTTCACCTACTCCGGAACGTTGGACCTCGACGAGGGGCTCGTCACCCTCGGGCTCATCGGGATCGTGCCGGTCATCGATCTCGTCGCGTTCCTGCTGCTCGCACGCTCGCGCCCGCTCGACCCGCAGATCGTCTCCGTGAGCGAGATCGTGCTCGGGTTCCTGCTCGCCGCGCTCGCCGTGGAGCTCGTCCTCACCTCGCTGAGCGACGCGGGCGTCATCACCCGTATGGCGAGCGGCTGACCCGACGGCTCGGCAGGGCAGGCGCCCGATGGGCCGGGCGGGGTGTGGGCTCGGCCCAGGCGGCCGCCGGAGCGAGACGCACGAGCGTCTGCCGCGGACACCGTGATGGCTCCAGAGTCAGGCCGGCGTCACGAGTAGGCCGCGTCCGCCGACGGCGGCTCGAGCTCGAAGCTCATGCCCGCGTACGAGGTCAGCCGATCCAACAGGAGGTCCCCCATCGCCGCGGCCGGCGTCCACGACCCACCTCCGACGGGGATACGCTCGGCGTCCTGAGCCAGGCACAGTGCCGATTCGACGAGCATGCGGCTGGTGGAATCGGTGGCCGGGTCCCCCTCCCCGCCGACCAGCACCCTCACGGTCGTACCGTCCTCCATCGTCCCGATGAGAACGACCTTCCACCGGCCCGACTCGCGCGTCTCCCGATCGGGGCCTTCCCCGGAGCCGGGCAGCACGTACTTCTTGAGCAACCACCGAGTCGGCGGGATGGCCACGGATGCAAGAAAGGCGACGTATCCAATCGCCTCGGCCGTCGCCCTGATTCGGCCGGATAGGCCGTCGGCGACGACGCTGGCTTCGTCGTAGCGGAAGTCCTCGCCGTACGGATAGCCGAGCAGTGCATTGGTCCGACGCACGATCTTGGTGTTCATCGGCCCCATGAAGAACGGCTTCGTCCAGGCCCGCAGGTCCTCGTCGTAGTTCACCCCCATCGACCTCATGCTGTCCGGCCCATCCGGTCCTCGGCGCTGGCCCGCCGGAGCCAGGTAGTAGGGCTCGGTCATCGCCCGCATGATCGACGGGTCCTCTCGGCCCGCTTCGGTCCCGTGAAGCAGGCTGGCGGCAGTACCGCCGCTGAATCCACCTCGCAGCTCGGTCACCCTCATCTTGACGCGGGAACACGGCTTCCCGTGGAGCTGCTCTGCGCGCTGCTGCAGGTAGTACACACCCACGTCCGAGGGGATGGAGTCCATGCCGCAGGCGTGCACGATCCGGGCACCGGTCTCCGCCGCCTCGGCCTCGTGGGCGTCCATCATCTTCCGGATCCAATGCGGTTCACCCGACAGATCGCAGTAGTGGGTGCCGGAACGCGCGAATGCACCCACGAGCTCGGAGCCGTACATCGCGTACGGACCAACCGTTGAGCACACCACTCGTGTCCGGGCCGCCAACGCCTCCAAAGACGCAACATCCGTGCTGTCGCCTGTGATGATCGGGGTGTCTGCCGCAGCGCTACCCAGTCC
>JARFPS010000122.1 GCA_029288175.1 Miltoncostaea sp.
CGCGCACCCCGGTCGAGTGCTGTGTGTAGCGCTCGCCCGTGTAGCGCTCCACCGCCTCGCGCGGGTTCCCGTCGCGGATGCCCTCCCTGTAGAGGCGCGTCGCGTTGTCCAATCGCAATCCCATGGTGGTCTCCCCTCGCTCGCTCCATGTCAGGATAGCCTATGGGCCGCCGATCACTCCAGGTCGAAAGCTGACCGCACATGGTCGAAAGTGGACATCGCGCGGAGATACGGCCGGTCGACTTCACCAGCCGCCGCCACCCGGATCTGCCGGTGGAGGCCGTGACGAGATCCGAGCTGCTTGCACGTTTCGATCCGGGGCACTTCGCCCGTCCGGAGCGGGTCTCGTTCGCGGCGCTCCTGCTCGTGCGCGACGGGTCGGGCCGGCACGACGTCGATTTCGAGACCATCCCGCTGCGACCCGGTCGCGTGGTCGAGGTTCGCCCCGGCCAGGTGCACCGGTGGCACATGGAGGACGGCTGCGACGCCGTGGCCGTGCTCTCGCGCTCGCCCCTGCCCACCTCCGGCGAGTGGTTCCCCGGCGACGCCGCTCACCGCGACCTCGACGCGACGTCCGCCGTGACGGCCTGGGCGCTGGTGGACGCACTGCTCGTCGAGCAGGAGCGGTTCATCCCCGATACTGCCTCAGAGCGCCTGATGATGGCCCTTCTCGAGGCGCTGACAGCCCTGGCGCGGCGGGCCTCGCCGAACGCTCAGGAGGCACCGCGACCCGCCGCGTACCGGGCGTTCCGCGCCGCCCTTGAGCGGGACCCCGGCGCGAGTCACACCGTGCGCGGGCACGTCGCCGGGCTCCCGTATTCGGAGCGCACCGTGAACCGGGCATGCGTCCGCGCAACGGGGCGCAGCGCCAAGGCCCTGCTGACCGACCGCATCGCACTGGAGGCGAAGCGACTGCTGGCCCACACGGACGACCCCGCGGCGACGGTCGCCTCCCGCCTCGGCTTCGGCGAGCCGAGCAACTTCCACAAGTTCTTCGTCCGCGCGACGGGAGGGACGCCCGCGTCGTTCCGTCGTCGCAGCCGCCCGTGACCATGACCGAGCGGATCGTCCACGCGCGCCGTCAGGCCAGGCGCCACCTCGCGACCTCCTCGCGGACCTGATCGACGAGCGCACGCCGGGCCTGCGGCGGGTAGCCGGCCATGAGGGCGAGATTCAACCCCAGGACCGTCCCCACGAGCACGCCCGTCCGCGAGGAGACCGTGTCGGCGCCGATCTCCCCCGCCGCCGCGGCACGTTCGAGCGCAGACGTGATCGAGTCGCCGAGGCGCTCGCGGTAGTGATCGAGTCGAGGGGCGATCGATGCCGACCGCCCCGTGCCCTCACCCATGAGGCGACCGATCAGACAGCCGCGGCCGTCCTCTCCACCCAGCCACTCCGCGAGATCGGCGAGAAAGCGATCGAGCGCCTCGAGACCGTCATCGCCCGCGGCCAAGGGGTCGAGGAGGCGGGCGTCGACCAGGCGCTGGTAGCGCTCCACGACGGCGTCGAGCAGAGCGTCCTTCGACCCGAAGGCCTTGTACAGGCTCGACTGGCCGATGCCGAGGCGCGCCTCCAGGTCCCGCGTGGTGGTGCGCCGGTAGCCCTGCGACCAGAAGAGGTCCATCGCGTCGTCCAGCGCCCGCTCCACGTCGAACTCCCGTGGCCTCCCGGCTGCCATGGCGCTCACGTTACTTGACCACCCCTCATGACCTGGAATAGGTTGGCGAGCACATGCTCCAAAATACCGTGAGGGCCGAATGTCCGAGTTCGAAACGTCCATCCCGCTCCGCCTGATCCCCGGCTCGAAGAGCCTCGACCGCTCCGCATCGCTGCCGCCGGACGGCCTGGAGCTCGAGTTCGGCATGCACGGCGGGGTGGCGGAGCACTATGGCCAAACGCCGCCCAACCCGCTGCCCTCCACCCTCGATTACCTCGTCGCGTCGGTGGGCGGCTGCCTGATCGGGACGTTCGCCGGCTCGCTGCGCCGCGCCAGGGTTCCGGTGACGCCGGAGACGCTGACCGCCACGGCCACCGGCCACGTGACCTCGGACGAGGACGGCGTGCTCGTGCTGCGCTCCGTGCGGATCGACTACCGCCTCGAGCTCGACGACGAACACCGTGGCGCCGCGAAGGAGGTGCACGAGGTGCACGCGGGCCGATGCCCGAACGCCCGCAGCGTGTCGCCCTCGATCACGATCGAGACAGAACTCGAGGTGGTGGACCCGGTGCCCGCCTGAGGACGGGCCCTAGCGGATCAGGTCGTCAAGAGGCTGCCGGCCGGCGAAGCCGTCGTCCGGCCGGTGCCAGAACTCGATCCGCGCCTCGCCGAGCTTCCAGCACAGGCACACCGGCTCACCCGCCCGCTCGCCCATCAGGTCGCAGATGCCCGCCTCCAGATCGCGCAGGATCACACCCCAGCGCTCGAGCTGCTTGAGCCCGGTGCTGAACGCCAGGGCCGCGCCGGCGAAACGGCGGCCGTCGGGCCCGCCACCGTTCGCGGGTGAGCGCTCCGCCAGGGACCCCGCCAGCTCCTTGTCGATCAGCACCGCCCGCGCCTCGCGCAGATCGGTGATGACCTCGGTGAGCCGCGGGACCATGGCCTGAGCCTCCGCGAGGGTGTAGGTGCGCCCGGAGGGCGGCTCGCTCAGGCGGCGACCCCGTCGCGCTCGACGTCGCCGTACAGCGTGTTGCGCTCGCCCGGCGTCTTCCCGCCGGCGTGGATCAGGTTCTCCATCCGCGACACCGAGAGCCCCAGCGGCGTCTCGACCGTCGTCGCGTGTGCGATGCGCTCCTCCGTGAGCGTCCCCGAAAGGTCGTCCAGACCGTAGGAAAGCGCCTCGGACGTGATCTCCTCGCCCAGCATCACCCAGTGCCCCTTGATGTGCTGGAAGTTGTCGAGCATCAGCCGCGCCACCGCGATGGTGCGCAGCTTCTCCTCGCGCGTGGGGCCGGGCAGGTACGGGAAGTCGGTGTTGCCCGGCAGGAACGGAAGCGGGATGAACGCCTGAAAGCCGCCCGTGTCGTCCTGCAGGTCGCGCAGGTGCCGCATGTGGTCCACCTGCTCCTCGGGCGTCTCGAAGTGACCGAACAGCAGCGTCGCGTTGGTGCGCATGCCCTGACCGTGCGCCTCCCGATGGACGTCGAGCCACGTCTCGGCCGGCGCCTTGCGGTCGGCGATGATCTTGCGGACCCGGGGGCTGAAGACCTCGGCTCCGCCGCCCGGCATCGTGTCGTGCCCCGCCGCGATGAGGCGCTCGAGGGCCTCGCGGTGACTGACCTTCGAGATCTTGGCGATGAAGTCGACCTCGACCGCGGTGAGCGCCGTGAGCGACACGTGCGGCAGCTCGGCCTTGAGCTCGCTGAAGAGCTCTTCGTAGTACGGGAGGTCGTACTCCTTGGTCATCCCGCCCACGATGTGCAGCTCGGTGATGCCGAGGTCCGACAGCTCGGTGGCCCGCTCGACGAGCTGGTCGACGCTGTAGGCGTAGGCGCGCTCGTCCTTCTCGGTCCAGACCGCGAAGGCGCAGAACCCGCACCCCACCACGCAGATGTTCGTGGGATTGAGGTGCGCGTTGACGTTGTAGGTGATGCGGTCGCCCACGCGCTCGCGCACGACGGCGTCGGCCGCGGCGCCCAGCTCTTCCAGCGGTGCGTCGCGGTAGAGCATCACGGCCTCGTCGGCGGTGATGCGCCCACCGTCGGCGGCGCGCTTGAGAACCTCGTCAACCATCGCCTCACACGGTATCAGGGGTCTCCGGTGACGTTCGGGGCATCGATGCAGGGCGCTACGCTCCTGACATGCCCGAGCACGCTCTGAAGGAGTGGGCGGTCACCGTGGAAGCGCTGGCCCGCGGCGACCAGGTCCTGGTGGTCCGCAAGGGCGGCGTCGGCGAGAAGCGCTTCGAGCTCCCCCACTCGCGGTTCTTCCTCTTTCCGACCTACGAGCACCAGCGTCCGGAGTTGGTCAAGCCCGGTCACCGCGACGACTTCCGCGGCACCCTGGAACGGCGGGACGATCCCGATCTGCTGCCCCTGCCCGCCGTTGCCGAGCTGGTGGATTCGCACCCCATCGCCGACCCCGAGGCACTCGACGCGCTCGATCCCCTGCACATCCTCACCCCCGACTACGCGGCCGAGCGCCTTCGCTGGCGTCGCAAGCAGCCGCTGTGGGCGGCCGTCTTGCGGGTGTGGCGGTGCGAGCCCCCGCCGGTACTGCGCGTGCGCGCCGAGCACGGTGGCTGCGTGAGCTGGATCGACCTTCCGGACGAGCTGTCGGTGCCGGAGCTGGCCCCCGCCCTGGACGACGCGGCCTTCGGCCGTGCCGCGGAGGCCGTGGAGCGCGCCCTGGCGGGGATCGCCGCCGGGTGAGGGGGCGCCCGCCTGCGGTGCTACCGTGGCGTCCGTGAGCCACGCCGCCGCGTTCGACGACCTCATCGCGGAGCTGCCCTCCGACTGGGCGTTCTTCGAGTGCTACGTGCAGCTGGACGACCCCAAGCGGCTCAACGAGGCGCGGGTGGCCCTGGCGCGTGCCAACGCCCGGCCGGTGCGGGGCGAGGGGGATCACGACTTCGAGATCACCGTCGCCAACGAGCACGGCCACGGCGCGCGCGCCGGCGTCGTGCGCTCGGCTCTGCGCATCCTCGACACCGATCGCATCGAGGGGCGAACCTGGATGGGCCGGGTCACCTCGGAGCTGCGCCCCGCCCCGCACCACCGCTACGGCCCCTAGCCGGTCGCGGGGAGCGCGCGATGGGGATGTACCGCGACGAGGACGACCTTCAGCTTCTGGCCGAGCTTGCGGGGGTGCTGGATACGTCGGTCACGGCGGCCGGCCTGACACCGGGCACCTTCGTGGTGCTCCGGCACCTGGCGTCGCGCGAGCAGCCCGAGCAGGTCACCGCCGTCGCCGAGTCGCTCCGGGCGAACCCCGAGGAGGTGGCGGAGCTCTGCGGCCGCCTCGTCGACGACGAGCTCGCGCGCGCGGGCGCCGGTGGGGTCGCGGCGAGCCACGCGGGCCGAGCGCTGTCGGCCGACGTGGAGGACGCCGCCAACGAGGCCATGCGCGAGTACGTGCTCAACCGCCCGCACACCGCAACGGTCTACGGGCTGGTGGCCGCGATGCAGACCGGTCGGTTCACGGTGGTGGACCTGCTGGAGTTCCTCGCCGAAGGCCCCTCGGACGAGGCCACCCCCGCCGACGGGCTCTAGGTCAGGAGGCGGGGCGCGTGCCCCCCGCCGGCTGTCGCTCCATGCGGTAGACGCGCACCGACGGGATCTTTCCGATCTCGGCCTCCATCTCCCGGAGCACCGCCCGCACCCCCTCGCGTTCAGCGTATCCCCGCGCCGAGCCCTCGTCCGCCCATTCGGCCAGGCACCCGTACTCGCCCGCGTCGTTGAGAAACAGCGTGTGGGCCAGGGCGCCCGAGGCCGCCTCGGCCAGGGCCCGCGCCCACCCCCGGGCCCGCTCGTCGTGACCGGGCCCCAGGCGGAAGGCGATCTCGGTGCCGTGGCTACTCGCCAAGGGGCGTGAGGTGGAACGACACGATCTGTTCGGCCTGCTCGTGGCAGGCCGGAAGGGCCTCCGCCAGCGCATCGGCCAGCCGCCGGCCGGCGCCCGCAGCGCCCGCGCTCTCCTCGAACGCCCTGAGGGCGTCCACGAGGTCACCCGGCAGCTCATCCTGACGCTCCACCAGGGGCTCGGAGCGCGCGACGAACGCCCCGTAGGCGCGATGCAGCGCCTCCTGGCCCTGGATGGCCACATCGGCCTCGGTGAGCGTCGCCACGGCCCGCTCCGGGCGCTCGCGCCACGCCGCCAGGTCGAGGGCCCGTTGCGCGACCAGTTGCAGGGTGCCCCCGATCTCGTCGTCGGACATGCCGATCGCCAGAACCCGACCCGCTGCGGCCGCCAGGCCACGCAGCCGCGTGGCGTCGACCTCCTCCTCGACCCGCTCCCAGAGGATGCTCGCCGAGGCGGCCTCTCGGACCACGTGGGCCCGACGCTCGGCGCCGAGCTCGGGGTCGAGACAGAGAAAGGACGGCCCGTCGAACGCCACGAGATACTCCCGCTGGTCCGGGACGCGCTCGACCACCCGCACGCCGAGGGGCTCGTGCCCGGCCAGGGCGGCCGCCTCGTGATGGGCGCGCTGAAGATCGGCGAGCAGTCGATCGGCGGGGTCGGTCACGGGCCTCCTGCATGCTGAGCGGTCGGTCGTACACTAGGAGGATGCCACCGTCCGCGCGTTCGGCCACCGTCCCCGGCCCCGAGCACCTGGCGCGCCTGATGGGCGCCGAGCTCACCGAGCGCCCGGCACGGATCATTCCCGGCGCCGGGCGTCGCGCCGCCGTGCTCCTCGTGCTGTACGACCGCGGCGGCGAAACGCACCTGATCCTCACCAAGCGCAGTCACGACGTGGCGCACCCCGGCCAGGTGTCGCTCCCCGGCGGGCGCTTCGAGGCGTCGGATCTGACACTGAAACGCACCGCGCTGCGCGAGACCGAGGAGGAGGTGGGCATCACTGCCTCCCGGCCGCGGGTCACGGGGCGATTGGACGATGTCGAGACCATCGTCTCGGGCTTCGTGGTCAGCCCGTTCGTGGGGTCGCTGAAGGGTCGGCCGACCCTCCAGCGCGACGACCACGAGGTGGCGCGCATCATGGAGGTCCCGGTGGCGCTGATCCTCGAACACGACGCGCTGCTGCCCGACGACGCCGGCGTCGTGGACCTGCGCTACCCGCTGGACGGCGAGGACGTCTGGGGGGCAACCGCCAGGATTCTGCGGGGCTTCTCGGTGGTCACCCGCCGCGCGCTCGGAGACGGCCCCG
>JARFPS010000165.1 GCA_029288175.1 Miltoncostaea sp.
GGCTCGGAGATGTGTATAAGAGACAGGGCCGGCACCCTCCAGCGCCCCGTCGAGATCCACAGCGTCGAGTACCAGGTCCGCCCCGGGCACGATGCGTGCCCCGAGCATGGCGACCAACCCTCCCGCCGCGCCCCCGGCGGCACCCGCCCCGGCAAGGCCGGACACGTCGCGACCGACGACCTCCCGAAGGACACCGGCGAAGCGCTCAAGGCCCGCGTCAAGACGACGGACGGCCGCGGGGCCGGCTCCCTTCTGAGGGCCGAAGACGTGCGCCGCGCCGTCCGGTCCGTGGAAGGGATTGTCCACGTCGGTGGCCACGTCGATCTCGACCTGGGCCAGGCGTGGATCGAGCCCCGTCAGGTCCAGCCGCGCCACGCGCGCCAGATCGCCCCCGCGGCCGTGCAGCTCCACGCCGTCACCGTCGCGCGCCACCGCCCCGAGCGCCACGGCCACTCCCAGCGCGGCGTCGTTGGTGGCGCTGCCGCCCACGGCGACGACGATGCGCTGGGCGCCCATGTCCAGGGCCGCGCGCACCAGGCCGCCGACGCCGCGGGTGGAGGCACGCTCCGGGTCGCGCTCGCCCTCGTCCAGGAGGCCGTAGCCGGCCGCCTGCGCCAGCTCCACCACCGCCACGCGATCCGGCAGCTCGCCGATGGACGCGTCGATCGGCCGGCCGAGGGGATCCTCGCTCGCGACGCCACGGCGCCGGCCGCCGAGAGCGGCCACCAGGGCGTCGGCGGTGCCCTCTCCCCCGTCGGCGACCGGGACCTCGCGCACCTCGACCCCGGGGTCGGCCAGGCGGAACCCTGCGGCGATCGCCCGCGCGGCGTCGGGAGCGCCGAGCGCCGCCTTGAAGGGGGCCGGCGCGGCCACCACCGGCGCGGGCACGCTCACTCCCAGGGGAGCTGCAGGTACTCGCGCGTGAAGGCCCGGAACTCGTCGCCGTCGGAACGCGCCCGGGCGGCGGCCAGCTCCTTGGCGTCGTCGCCCACCAGCACCTGGAACGGGGTCGAGGGATCCTCTGCCGCGTCGGCGATCGCGACGGCGACGTCGTCCGCAGTGGAGCTGAACCGTTCGCGCCATGCGCGGAATCCGGCGCCCAGCTCGCCCGCCATCGCGGCGTAGGGGCCCTCGCCGCGCGCCAGCGAGCCCGAGGGCCGGACGTTGGCCGAGAAGTCGGTGTCGACCATGCCCGGCTCGATCAGCGCCACGCGGACGCCGAAGGGGGAGACCTCCAGCGCAAGGGCCTCCGACAGCGAGGTGAGCGCGTACTTGCTGGCGTGGTAGGCGCCCACGAACGGGTTGGTGATGCGCCCGCCGATGGACGACACGTTGACGATGACCCCCTCGCGGCGGGCCCTCATGCCCGGCAGCGCGTCCTGCATGGCGGCCAGCGCGCCGAAGACGTTCGCCTCGAACATGGCGCGCGCGTCGTCGAGATCGACATCCTCCACGGCCCCCAGCACGCCGTAGGCGGCGTTGTTCACCAGGCAGTCCAGGCGACCGCCCCCCAGGCGCTCGGCGTCGGCGACGGCGGCGCGCACCGAGGCGCGGTCGGTCATGTCCATCCGCGCCACCTCCACCCCCGGGCGCCCCTGAAGCCCGGTGTCCTCGGGCGCGCGGCACCCCGCGAGCACGCGCCACCCCCGGTGGGCCAGGACGTCGACGGCGGCCCGACCCACGCCGCGGCTCGCGCCGGTGACCAGCGCGGTGCGCGGTGTCACGGCGTCTCGCCCATGCGGATGGTGGCGCCGGACGCCGTGGAGCCCTCCGGCTCCAGCGGCAACTCCACCGTGAAGGTCGTGCCCTCGCCGGGACGCGAACGAAGGCCGATCGAGCCGCCGTGAGCGTCGACGATCCCGCGCGCGATCGCCAGGCCCAGCCCCGCGCTGCGCCCCTCGCGCGAGGTGTCGCCCCGGTAGAAGCGGTCGAACACGAACTCCTGCTCCTCGGGCGCGATGCCCTCGCCGTCGTCGGCCACCTCGATCTGCACCCCGCCTCCCATCTCCGTCACCGACGCCTCCACGTGCCCGCCCTCGGGAGTGTGACGCAGGGCGTTGTCGATGAGGATGAGCAGCACCTGCTCCACGCGGGCCCCGTCGACGACGGCCTCGACCGGCGCGCCCGGTGGCAGGCGCACCGACAGGCCCACGCCGTCGCCATCGGCGAGGACGCCGCGGGACGCGACCACCTCGGACACCAGCTCGCCCACGTCCACCCGCTCGCGGTCGAGCGGCAGGGCGCCCGCGTCGAGGCGGGCAAGCTGCAGCTGCTCCTCCACCAGACGCTGCAGGCGCAGCGTCTCCTGGGTCATCGACGCCAGGAACTCCTCGCGCGTGGAGGGATCGATGTCCTCGTTCTCGAGCAGCTCCAAGAAGCCCCGCAGAGCCGCGACCGGGGTCTTGAGCTCATGGCTCACGTTCGCCACCAGCTCGCGCCGCGCGCGCTCGAGGCGGCGCTCCTCGGTGACGTCGCGCAGTGTCAACACAACGCCACCCGCGCCCTGCGCCCCGAGGTGCCGGGCGCTGACCTCGAGCTCGTGCCCCCGTGGACCACGCAGCACCCGCGGGCCGTCCTCCTCCTCGCCCGCCCGCGCCGCCACGGCGGCGTCGGCGACCTCCGGCGGAAGGGCGCCCAGCTCCGTCGCCTCGTCGCCCAGCGCCAGGTAGCGCCGCCCTGCGGCGTTGGCCACGGCCACCTCGCCCTCGGCGCTGACGGCCACCACCCCCTCGGCCAACGATGCGATGAGCCCCTGCGCGCGGTCGCGCTCGTCGGTGAGCTCGGCCACGAGCGCCTCGACCTGTCCGGCCATCTGGTTGAGGCTGTCCCCGAGCGTCGCGAGCTCCCGCGGCGGCAGCTCCATGGCGCGGGCGGTGAGGTCGCCTCCGGCGATGTCCGCAGCCGTCCCGGCCAGTCCGGCGATGCGCCGGCCGATCAGGCGCGCCAGGCCGTACCCCGCCAGAGCGGCCAGCGCCAGAACCAGGATGACCGCGATGAAGACCCGGCGCTGCACCGAGTTGATGGTGCTCTCGGCGCCCGCGACCGGGACGACGGTCTGGACGGCGCCCACCTGCCCGCGACCGATGAAGAAGGGGATCGTGGCGAACACCGCCTGACGGTCGGCCGTGGTGCCGATGCGATTGACGCCGCGTGGCAGAACGTCGCCGTAGGTCTCGATCAGCTCGGAGTCGTCGGGGACGGTGATGGCGCGGAAGGGCGCCAGCGGCGAGGGCCGGTAGACGATGCGCACGTCACCGCGGGTCTCCGCGCGAATGGCCCGTGCCGCCGCCTCGACCTCCGCCGGCCCGGCCCCGAACTCGACGCTGGCGAGGCCGCGCGAGGCCTCGGCGGCCCGGGCCAGGTCGGCCTGCTCGTCCTGCGCGCGCTGCTGGCGGACACTCGATTCGAGCGTGGGCAGCACCACCAGCAACACGGCGAGGCTCGCCAGAGTGCCCACCGCGAGCAGCGCCGCCACCAGCCACCCCTGGAGCCCGATCCGGCCGAGGGTGTGCCGAAGCGATGTCACCCGGCGGAGTCCTCCCCGCCGAACGAATAACCCACCCCGCGCACCGTGCGGATGAGCACCGGCTCGCTGGGCTCCTCTTCGATCTTCTGGCGCAGGTGGCGCACGTGCACGTCGACGCTCCGCAGATCGCCGAAGAACGGCCCCTTCCACAGGTGGTTCATCAGCTCCTCGCGGGTGAACACCCGGCGCGGCGAGGACGCCAGCTTGTGGAGGATCTCGAACTCCGAGTAGGTGAGCGGCACCTCCTCGCCGTCACGGTGGACGGTCCGGGCGGCGGCGTCGATCTCGAGCGCCCCGGCGGTGATGGGCGCGCCACGCTCGGGCTCGAGGCCCGCCCGGCGCAGGTTGGCCTTCACCCGCGAGACGAGCTCGCGGGGCGAGAAGGGCTTGGTGACGTAGTCGTCCGCGCCCAGCTCCAGGCCGAGCACCTTGTCGAGCTCCTCGCTGCGCGCCGACAGCATGATGATGGGCATGGTGTGGTCGGCCCGGACGCGCTTGCAGACCTCCAGGCCGTCGACCCCCGGAAGCATGATGTCCAGCACGACCAGGTCGATGCCGCCGTCGTCGACCATGGTCAGGGCGTCGTCTCCGCGCGCGGCCGACACCACCTCGAAGCCGGCGTCGCGCAGCGCGTATTCCACGATGGTGCGGATCG
Organism: Miltoncostaea sp.; assembly: GCA_029288175.1. Classification (GTDB taxonomy): domain Bacteria; phylum Actinomycetota; class Thermoleophilia; order Miltoncostaeales; family Miltoncostaeaceae; genus JARFPS01. The sequence continues at coordinate 4,182 of JARFPS010000165.1, forward strand.
ACTGCTCGTCCTCGACGACAAGGATCTTCTCGGCCACGTGTCCCCCCGGTGGTTCGCTCGGACCATGGTAGTGCCCTCTCCGGAGCCGCCCTCAGCGCCCGCGATGGTGATCGCGTTAACGGGCCCTCACGAACCCTTCTGTGCGACTTCACCCAACCGCGCTAACGTCGACTCCGTGCCGCCGTACGGACCGCCGCGCACCAACCCCTTCGCCACGCCCGACGCGCCGTCGCCCCGCGGGCCGCGCCGCCGGCCGCCGCGCTGGCTGACCTCCTGTCTCTTATACACATCT
>JARFPS010000220.1 GCA_029288175.1 Miltoncostaea sp.
GCCAGGGACTCGGCCAGCCGCCGGCCGTCCTCGGCATGCTCGGCCAGCTCGCGACGCGCCGCGAGCGCGAGCTCCTGGCGCTGGGCCGCGGCGGCGAAGGCCCGCGCGTCGGCGCGCTCTTCCGCGTGGGCCTGAAAGCTCTGGCGCTCGCGGGCGGCACCCCCTGCCGCAACCGCGAGCGCAGCGGCGGCGAGGCCGGCCCCCACGACGACCGCTCCGAGCAACGCGCGACTGTCGGACTCACCCGCGGACGGTGCCCACAGGGCGAGCCCCACGCCGATCGACACGAGACTCAGAGCGGCCATGGCGAGAACGCCTCGACGCATGCGGTCAGTCGTATCGACGGACGCCCGTCAACGCGCCGCCGGTCGGCGATTCTCCCGCTTGACGTCCGGAACCTTTACAGCGCCATCACGATCGACGGCGCGACGTCCGCGGTCAGCCCTCGAAGCCCACGTCCGCGTGGGCGCCATCGCACAGAGGCTTGGTCCCCGACGCGCCACAGCGACACAGGGTGGTGCGGGTGCGCGTCTCGAACGGCTCGCCGTCCGAGCGCTCCACGGGGATGCCGCCGGTGAGCCAGATGGGCCCGTCGGGGATCAGGACGACCTGCTTCGGCATGCTGGGCTCGACCGGCGTCGACGCGCCGGGCACCTCGTAGAGCAGGCGCCCCGACGGGCAGCGCTCGGTCATGGCCATCGCCAGCGCCCGGGTGCCGACATCGCCGGTCTCCTCCATCAGGCTCCACACGTAGGTGCCGCCGGCGCCGCAGAAGCCGGCGTGGATGCAGGACACCTTGTCGTCGAGCAACGTCATGCCCTCGCCCTCGTGCCGCTCGGCCCGATCGGCGAACGTGTCCGTCGGGGCGGTCTCGGTGCCGTCGAAGCCGACCGTCGAGTGGGTGCCGTCGCAGAAGGGCTTGTTCGAGCTCTTGCCGCAGCGGCAGAGGGCGTACGGGCTCTTGGCGGGCTGATCGAGCGCCACCTCGGTGCCCCACGACAGGCTGTCGCCGTCCTGGTCCCGGATGATCTCGCGGCTCACCAACGGAACGTCGCCGAACACCAGCAGCGGGCCGTTCTCCATCACCTGAACGCGGGGTGTGTCGTCGCTCATCGATCCTCCTGCCTTGTCCCCTCGCACCGACGTCCACCACGGTACGCACCGTCCGTCCCGCTTGCTCGCCTGCCGGGGCGGGCGACCACGGCGGTCCCTAGGGTTGAGCCGCAGTGGCCGCACACCCCAGAGGAGGACCCCGGTGTCCGATTTCGCCGAGATGAACCGCCAGGTGATGGAGGAGTTTCGAGCCAACGACGGCAGGGTCGGAGGCATGTTCGAGGGTGCGCCGATGTGCATCCTGACCACCACGGGCGCCAAGTCCGGCAAGACACGGGAGAACCCGTTGATGTACCGCCCCGACGGCGATCGGTACATCATCTTCGCCTCGATGGCCGGCGCACCGACCAACCCGTCCTGGTACTACAACGCGAAGGCCAATCCCGACGTGACGTTCGAGGTGGGCCCGGAGCGGTTCGCCGCCCGCGCCACCGAGCTGGAGGGCGCCGAGCGCGACCGCCTGTGGGAGGCCCAGAAGGCGGACGTGCCGCAGTTCGCCGAGTACGAGCAGAAGACCGACCGGACCATCCCGCTGATCGCCGTCACCCGCGCCTGACCTTCAGCGGCGGCGCGCCACGAACAGCGCGTGCTCGTGGGCCAGGGGGTCGTTCACCCCCGGGTCCACGAGCCGCATCCCGGCGTCCTCGATGAGGGCGCGCCACGTCGCTGAGGGGAACACCCCCACCACGTGGCGGTCGTGCTCGACGCGCGTGTTGCCGTCGGCGTCGCGGATGATCAGCACCATGTCCACCTCCACCTCGCTCGTTCCGGGGCTCGGAGGGTGGGTCCACTCCAGGTAGCGAACCCGCACGTCGGCGTGATCCCGGGCCTCGGCCAGCGTGCCGGGCTCGAAGGCCTCGGTGGTCACGTCGGGGGTGAGGACGGCGACGCCGGTCGGCGTCAGGTGGGCGGCCACCGTCCGCAGGGCGGCACCCAGATCGCCCTCGGTGCGCATGTAGTCGATCGCGTCGTGCACGAAGACCACGTCGAACTCCCGCCCCAGCCGCACCGAGCGCATGTCGGCCGCGATGTGCTCGCACTCGGGGTTGAGCGAGCGGCTGACCTGGAGCATGTCCTCGCTGAGATCGACCAGCGTGCAGGCGAACACCCTCTTCAGGTGCGAGGCGGTGTTCCCCCACCCCGAACCGAGCTCCAGCAGCGTCTGGGCGTGGCCGTCGGTCAGGGCCTCGACCACCCAGACGACGTGCTCGGCGTCCTCCGCGTAGTCCTCAGGCGGGGTGATGCGATGGAACCAGGGTGCCAGCTCGGCGTAGAACCTCACGGGGCGATTCTCTCAGCAGGCGCATCGTGACCGTCGTGTGAACACCGCCGGTCGGCGCCCGCGGCCACCGGTACGGTGCCCGCCCTCGACGAGGACTCCGGCCCCTGACGCCCCCACCGCACGCCAACGCCCCCACCGACGCCCCGAGCCGGCTGCGCCGCGAGCTGGGCGTGCTGGACGCCACCGTGGTGGGACTGGGGGCGATGATCGGCGCGGGCATCTTCGTGGCGATCGGCGCCGCCGCCGACGTGGCCGGGGCCGCGATGACCATCAGCCTGGGCATCGCCGCGGTCGTGGCCTTCGCGAACGCCGCCAGCACCGCCCAGCTGGCGGCGGTCCACCCCGAGTCGGGTGGAGCCTACGCCTACGGGCGAGCCCGCCTCGGCCATGCCTGGGGGTTCCTCGCGGGGTGGTCCTTCCTCGGAGGAAAGCTGGCCAGCTGCGCGGCGATGGCCCTCACCGCCGGCCTCTATCTGTGGGCCGACGCCGCCCGCCCGATCGCCGCGGCGGCCGTCGTCGCCCTGACGGCCGTGAACCTGCTCGGCATCGGGAAGACGGCCCGCGTCACACGGGTGCTCGTGGTGATCGTGCTCGCGGTACTGGCCGCGGTCGTCGTGGCCGGCCTCGGGGGCGGTGACCCCGACGTGACGCGGCTGGAGCTCGGAGCGTCCGGCGCGGGGTTCTCGGACGTGCTCGCCGCAGCCGGGATCCTCTTCTTCGCCTTCGCCGGCTACGCCCGCATCGCCACGCTGAGCGAGGAGGTGCGCCGGCCTCGGGTGACGATTCCGCGCGCCGTGGTGGTGGCCTTCGTGATCACCCTCGGCGTCTACGCCGCCGTGACCCTGGCGTCCCTGGCATCGATCGGCGCGCCCGCCCTCGCCGCGGCCGATGCCCCGCTCGAGGAGGTGGTGCGCTCGGCGGGTGCCGAGGCGCTCGTCCCGGTGGTGGCCGTCGGCGCCGGGGTCGCGGCGCTGAGCGTGCTTCTCTCGCTGCTGGCGGGCGTCAGCCGGACCGCCTTCGCCATGGCCGACCGGCGCGACGCCCCGCGCGCGCTGGCCGCGGTGAGCTCCCGCACCTCCGTCCCCCACGTCGCGCAGATCGCGGCGGGCGCCATCGTGACGGCCGTCGTCCTGTTGGCCGATGTGCGCGACGCGATCGGCTTCAGCGCCTTCGCGATACTGGTCTACTACGCCGTCTCCAACGCCGCCGCCTTGAGGATGAGCCGCGACGAGCGCATCTGGCCTCGGTGGCTCTCGGTGTTCGGCCTGGCGGCCTGCATCGCGCTGGCGCTGCTGTTGCCCGTCGCGTCGGTGATCGGCGGACTGGTCCTGATGGCCGCCATCGCCGTGGGCTACGCGCTCCGCCGGCAGTTCGGCGGCGGCTGACCACGATCTCCGGGCGCCACGCCTGGGTGCGCCCTGATCACAGGTCCTTCCACTGAAGTTCACAGGCGAGAACCCCATGTGACACGACGGGGACCCAGAATCGGCGTCGTGGGGCGGCATCGATGTCCTGGAACAGGAGGAGATCCCTGTGAAGCGAATGCGTGGTGTCGCGATCATGACCGCGGCCCTCAGCCTCGGGCTCGCGGCGGCGTCGGCGAGCTCGGCGCCCGTCGTCAACGAGGTGCTCGCCAGCCACACCGGAACCGACAACACCGAGTTCGCCGAGATCTACGGCGCCCCCGGTGAGTCGCTGGACGGCCTCAGCCTGATCGTCGTCGAGAGCGACGCCTCGGGCAACGGAACCATCGACCGGCAGATCGACTTCGGACCGGCGGACGTGATCGGCACCACCGGCTTCTTCCTCGTCGGCAACCCCGCCGGCCTCGCGGCCAGCTACTCGGTGACCCCGGACGTCACGGTGGCAGACAACTTCTTCGAGAACAGCAGCCTGACGATCGCCCTCGTCGAGACGTCGAGCATCTCGGGCGGCTCTGTGACGGGTGCCGAGGTCGTGCGCGATGCCGTGGCCATGAACGACGGGGACACCGGCGACAGCTTCTTCTTCGGCGCACCCGTCGTCGGACCGGACGGCTCCTTCTTTCCGGCCGGCGTGCGGCGGATCGTGGACGGGCAGGACACGGACACGACCGCCGACTTCGTGATCTCCGACTTCGGTTTGGGAGCGGACAACACGCCCACGTCGGCCAACGGCGCACCCCCGCCCCCGCCGCCGGTGAAGATGATCCACGAGATCCAGGGCGACGGCGCGACCTCCCCACTGGTGGGCGAGACGGTGACCATCGAGGGCGTCGTCACCGGCGTGGACGACGAGATCGGTGCCAGCTTCACCGGCACCTTCCCTGAGGACGCGGGGATCTTCGTGCAGGAGGAGGACGCGGACGCCGATGGCGATGACGCGACGTCCGAGGGCATCTTCGTCGGATTCGTCCGCAACCGCGGCGACTACCCCGCGGGCACCGTCGTCCGCGTGACGGGCCTGGTAAAGGAGAAGTTCGGGCAGACCATCCTCAGCGAGAACTTCGGCGAGGAGCCCGAGATCATCGGGACAGCGCCCGTCCCCGACCCGGTCACGATCAACAAGGCAATGGCAAAGGGCCAGGACGCCTCGGCCCGTGAGTATTACGAGAGCCTCGAGGGCATGCGCGTCCGCATCAAGAAGGGGGTCGCCAACTCCGGCGCCACCAACAGGTTCGGAGAGGTCTTCATGACCCTCGGCGGCGAGCGCAAGCGCGTCTTCCGTGACAGCGTCGTCGCCGACCTGGTGGCCACCGACGCCGACGCCGGCGCCGGCGACCCGGACAACCCGTTCAAGCCCGCCACCCCCTCGACCACCCTCGTCGAGGCCGACCTGTTCGACGAGCTCCGCGAGGTGGTGGGGCCGCTGGGCTACTCGTTCAGCCACTACAAGGTGATGGTCCAGGAGGGGGCCCTGCCGCAGGTGAAGAACGGGCCCACCAAGTTCCCCTTCAAGCTGAAGCCCAGGGCCAGGAACAAGGACTTCCGGGTGGCCTCGCTCAACGTCGAGAACTTCTTCCCGGTCGGCGGCAGCCTGGACCTGGGCACCGTGTCGCAGGCCGAGTACGAGGAGAAGCGCGACCGCCTGGCCGACGCGATCGACCGGCTGCTTCAGCGCCCCCAGGTCGTGGCGGTCCAAGAGGTCGTCGATGCGACGATCCTCCAGGACCTCGCGGACGCGGTGGGCGGCTACACGGCGTACCTGGCCGAGGGCAACGACGACCGCGGCATCGACGTCGGATTCCTGATCCGCAACGACGTGCCGGCGTCCAACTTCCGGCAGCTCGGCCTCAACGAGCCCAACCCGACCTCGGCGACCTGCTCCGACGTACCCGGCCTTCTGTTCGATCGGCCGCCCGTCGCCATCGACGTGGTGGAGGGCTCCACGATCTTCACGGTCTTCTCCAACCACTTCTCGTCCAAGTCGGCCCCCGACGCCTGCCGCGACGCGCAGGCGGCCTTCGTGGCCAGCCAGGTGGCCGATATCGAGGCGACCAACGGCCAGGCGGTGGTGGCCGGCGACCTGAACGCTTTCGAGGACGAGACACCACTGTCGTCGATCGTCGCCGGCACGTCTCTGAAGAACCTCTGGAAGATGGCGCCGCGCCAGGAGCGCTACAGCTTCCACTTCTCCGGACGGCTCCAGACGCTCGACCACATCCTCGTCACCAAGAAGCTGCGCAAGCACGTGCGCAGCTTCCAGTACGCGCACATCAGCAACGACTACTACGCGCGCAACGACGGGCACGCGGTCACCGACCACGACCCGCCGGTCGTGACCTTCCGCATCCGGTAGGCGCCGCGCGGCGGCGGACTCGGGTCGCCTCCGGGTCCGCCGCAAGCGTCGGCGTGGAGCCGTGGGCCGCCGCTAGGCGGCGACCTCGTCCAGCGTTGCCCCGTGGTTGATGTGGTACGGCCGGCCATCGACCACCAGGGCGGGAACCGAGGTGACCCCGGCCGCCCGGGCATCGGCGATGCGACCCCTCTCCTCGCCGAGGTGCACGCGCTCCACCTCGTAGACCGACCCGTCGAGCTCGTCGATGAGCAGGCGCTCCGCATCGACGCAGAC
>JARFPS010000287.1 GCA_029288175.1 Miltoncostaea sp.
GTCGAGATGCATCCCATCGCCGGCAGCCGCCCGCGCGGGGCCGACGAGGATGAGGACGTCCGGCTGCGCGAGGAGCTGCTGGCCGACCCCAAGGAGCGTGCCGAGCACGTGATGCTCGTGGACCTCGGCCGGAACGATCTGGGCCGCGTTTCCGACGTGGGCTCGGTCCACGTCGCGAGCCTCATGGACGTGCAGCCCTACAGCCACGTCATGCACATCGAGAGCTCGGTGGTGGGTCGCCTGGCCCCCGACAAGCGCGCCTCCGACGCTCTGCGGGCGACCTTCCCGGCCGGGACGCTCAGCGGCGCCCCCAAGGTGAGGGCGATGGAGATCATCGACGAGCTCGAGCCCACCAAGCGGGGTCCCTACGGCGGCGCCGTGGGCTATCTCGGCTGGGACGGCGACCTCGACACCTGCATCACCATCCGCACCATCGTCTTCAAGGACGGTGTGGCGCACGTGCAGGCGGGGGCGGGCATCGTGGCCGACTCGGTGCCGGCGAAGGAGCACGAGGAGACCGAGGCCAAGGCGGCGGCCCTGTTCCGCGCCATCGAGGTGGCCGCGGCGCAACCGGACTGGTAGGGATCGGTTCATGCCGCGCGTCGTCCTGATCGACAACTACGACAGCTTCACCTACAACCTCCTGCAGTACCTCGGGGAGCTCGGCGCCGAGGTGCGCGTGTTCCGGCACGACGCCATCGACGTGGCGGGTGTGCGCGCGGAGCGGCCCAGCCACCTGGTCATCTCGCCGGGGCCCAAGACCCCCGACGCGGCCGGTATCTCGATCGAGTGCATCCGCGCCTTCGCGGGTGAGATCCCCGTTCTGGGCGTCTGCCTCGGCCATCAGGCCATCGGCCAGGCCTTCGGCGCCACCATCGCGCGCGGGCGCGAGCCGGTGCACGGCAAGACCAGCGAGATCACCCACGACGGCCGGGGGGTGTTCGCGGGGCTGCCCGACCCGCTGGTGGCCACCCGCTACCACTCGCTCGTCGTCGACCCCGACCTGCCGCCCGAGCTCGAGGCCACTGCCTGGGCCGAGGGCGACGTGCTGATGGGGGTGCGTCACCGCCAGCACGCGGTGGAGGGCGTGCAGTTCCACCCCGAGTCGATTCTCACCGAGCCGGGGCACGACCTGCTGGCCAACTTCCTGGCGTGGACCGCCTGATGCCCAGCCCCGTCATCAGCGCGGCCATCGATCGGCTGCTGGACGGCGACGACCTGGGGCGCGACGGGGCCGCCGAGGCGCTGGAGGCGATCCTCTCGGGCGAGGCGGGCGACGCGCAGACCGCGGGGTTCCTGATCGCGCTGCGGGCGAAGGGCGAGACGGCCGATGAGCTCGCCGGGTTGGCGTCGGTCGTGCGTGCGCACGCCCAGTCGGTCGCGGGGCCTCCCGGGCGCTTCATCGACACCTGCGGCACCGGCGGCGGCGCCTCGACGTTCAACATCTCGACCGCCACCGCGTTCGTGGTGGCCGGCGCGTGCGTGCCGGTGGCCAAGCACGGCAACCGCTCGGCGACCTCGCGCAGCGGCAGCGCGGACGTGCTCGAGGCGCTGGGCGCGCGCATCGACCTGGACGGCGGCGCGGTGGCCGACTGCATGGCCCAGGCCCACGTCGGCTTCATGTTCGCCCCGGCGCACCACCCGGCGTTCAAGCACGTCGTGCCCGTGCGCAAGGCCCTGGGCGTGCGCACGATCTTCAACCTGCTGGGCCCACTCACCAACCCGGCCGGAGCCCCCCGCCAGCTGCTGGGCGTGTCCGATGCGGACTACCTCGACCGCATGGCGGAGGCGCTGGGCGCCCTGGGCGTGGAGCGGGCGTTCCTCGTCTCGGGCCGCGATGGGTTGGACGAGGTCTCGACGATGGCGCCGACCGACGTGGCCGAGGTCGTGGGCGGTGAGGTGCGTCGCTGGGTCATCGACCCGGGCGAGCTGGGCTTCGAGCCACCCGATCCCGCGTCCGTCGCGGGCGGCGAGCCGGAGGAGAACGCCGCCGTCATCTCCGGCGTGCTGGCCGGCGAGCGCGGGCCGGCGCGCGATCTGGTGGTCATCAACGCGGCCGCGGCCATGCTCGTGGCCGACCGGGTGTCGGACATGCGCGAGGGGTGCCTGACGGCCGAGGAGGTCATCGACACCGGCGCGGCGGCGGGCGCTCTGGAAGACTTCCTGGCCATCACCGCACGATTGGCCCCCGCACCGGCGAGCGACGCGCCGTGAGCACGTTCTTGGATCGGGTCGTCGACGAGATCTCGGCCGACCTCGTGACGCGCAAGCGCGCGATTCCGGAGGAGCAGCTTCGTGCCCGGGTCGGCCCGGCGCCGAGAGGCCGCCCCTTTTCCGAGGCCCTGGTTGCCGAGGGCATCAGCCTCATCGCCGAGATGAAGCGGGCGAGCCCATCCCGGGGGCCCATCCGGCCGGACGCGGCGGTCGCCGACGTGGTGCGCACCTATGAGGCCGCCGGGGCGTCCGCGGCGTCGATTCTGACCGAGACGCGCCATTTCGGCGGCAGCCTGGACGATCTGGCCGAGGCGCGCGAGGCATGCTCGCTTCCGCTCCTGCGCAAGGACTTCGTGATCGACGAGTACCAACTGCTCGAAGCGCGGCGGGCGGGCGCCGACGCGGCGCTGCTGATCGTGGCGGCTCTGTCCGACGATCGCCTGGAGTCGCTGATCGCCGCGGCGGGCGAGATCGGGCTGGACGCGCTGGTCGAGGTTCATGACGAGCCGGAGATCGAGCGGGCCCTGCAGGCGGGCGCCGAGGTGATCGGGATCAACAACCGCGACCTCCATTCCCTGGAGGTCGACATCGAGACCTCGTTCCGCCTGCTGCCCGAGGTGCCCGCCGGTACCGTCGTCGTGGCCGAGTCGGGCATCACCTCGCGCGAGGACGTGGTCCGGCTCGAGACGGCCGGCGTCGACGCGATCCTCGTGGGCGAGGCGCTGATGGGCGCCGACGACGCGGCCTCGGCGGTGCAGGAGCTCGTGGGCTGACGGCGCTCGCCGGGGACACCCGACACCCCGTGGCGGCCAGGGCCTCCGCTCTAGAATCATCAGGGGATGGACGAGCAGTCGGGCGAGGAGCCGCGCTGGACGCGCCGACAGATCGTGGGCGGATCGCTCGCGGGCGTGTCCGTGCTCGCGGTCATGGCGCTTCTCATCGTCGGGCTCGCCAACCAGGGCGTGGGCACGTCCATCTCAGACGCCCTTGAGGCGGGAGAGCGGCCCGACGCCCCGCCGATCGATCTGCCGGTGTTGTACGCGGGCGACGGGATCGGGCCCGAGGGCGCGGACATCACCCTCGACGACCTCCGGGGCAGGGCGGTGGTGCTCAACTTCTGGGCGTCCTGGTGCACGCCGTGCCGCGACGAGGCGCCGCTGCTCGAGGCGATCGCCCAGGACTACCGCGGCCGCGACGTCGTGGTGCTCGGAGTCGACACGCAGGACCTCAGCGACAACGCCCTGGGCTTCATCAGCCAGCTGGGTCTCACCTATCCGTCCCTTCGTGACGGCACGGACGGGGCTCAGCGCGACTATCAGGTGACCGGTCTGCCGGAGACGTTCATCCTCGACAAGCAAGGCCGGATCGCCCACCATCACATCGGTCCCGTGACCATTCCCGAGCAGCTGACCCAGCCCCTGGAGCAGATCCTGTGAGCCGTCTCGCGGGTCTCGTGGCGGTGGCGTTGCTCGCCCTCGCCCTGCTGCCGGTCTCCGGGGGCGCCCTCTCGGTGAACGAGATCGCCAAGGAGGTGCGCTGCCCGACCTGCAACACCCCGCTGGACGTGAGCGACGCGCCCGTCGCCCGCGACATGAAGCAGTACATCGCGGTGCGCATCGAGGCGGGGTGGACGCGCGAGCAGATCATCGACGGCCTGGTCGACGAGTTCGGCACCGGCGTGCTGGCAACGCCACCCAAGTCGGGCTTCGACCTGGTCGCCTGGATCGGTCCACTGGTGGGCGTCTTCGCCGGCCTGTTGGTGATCCTGCTGCTCACGCGGGCCTGGGCGCGACGCTCCCGGGCGGGGCCCGGAGCCGCGGCCATCAGCCCGGAGGACGCCGCTCTGCTCGACGAGGAGCTGCGGCGCCACGACCGCTAGGCGCCTTCGCATGGTTCGTTAAGCGGTCGGGAGCGGTCTCCGATAACTGAGCCACATCGGCTTGGAGGCCGGCACCTTGACCGCACGGACGCGGACAACCACCGTCGAGACCCCCCTGCGGGGTCTGGCTGAGAAACTGGGCGCGCTCAAAGAGGAGAGCGACGCCGATCGCCTGTACGCGGGCATCCTCGACGCCGCCCTGGCCGCGGCCGGCGCCGAGGCCGGCCGTCTCGAGCGCCTGGGCCACGACGGCGCCGCGACGAACCTGGTCCACGTCTGTCTCTTATACACAT
>JARFPS010000006.1 GCA_029288175.1 Miltoncostaea sp.
GCGCGGGCGCGATGGACGGCCTCGTCGTCGGGCCTCAGGCCGCGCTGCGCGGCGAGGCGTGCCGCGCGCAGCAACCTGACCGGGTCGGAGGCAAGCGCGCCGTCGGTGACGAGCCGCAGCCGACCGGCCGCGAGGTCCGACGCGCCGCCCAGCGGGTCGAACAGGCCATCCCCCTCGCTCACCGGGAAGGCCATGGCGTTGACGGTGAAATCGCGCGAGCGAAGGTCCGCCTCGATGTCGGCCCCTTGGAGCGGGGTGATGTCCACCGTGGCCGGGAGCCGCCCCCCCTGGACCCTCCAGGCTCCGAACGACGACGACAGCTCGAACCGGGCGGCCCCGTGACGCCGCGACAGATCACGCGCCACCGCAGCGGCGTCGCCGTCGAGCGCGATGTCCACGTCGGCCACCTCGCAACCCGCCAGGGCGTCGCGCACACCGCCCCCCACGATCCACGCCGGCGCCCCGATGTGGCCCAAGGACCGCGCCAACTCCCCGAGTCGGGCGGTGCTCATCCCAGGTACTGGCGGGCCACTCGTGAGCCGACCCCGCAGACGACCTCGTAGTTGATGGTGTCCCGGCGGTCGGCGACGTCCTCGACCAGGATGCGCTCTCCCCCCTGACGACCGATCACCACCACCGTGTCGCCCACCTCCTCGGACGACTCTGGACCCAGGTCGACGGTGATCTGGTCCATCGACACGTTGCCCACGATCGGGACCCTGCGGCCCCCCACGAGTACCTCGCCCTTGTTGCCCAGGGCCCGCGAGATCCCGTCGGCGTACCCGACCGGCACCAGCCCGATACGCGTTCCGCGCGCCGCGCGGAACGTGCGGCCGTACCCCACGCTGTCGCGCGAGCGGACCGTCTTGACCGACCCGAGATAGCTGGTGAGGCTCATGGCGGGGCGGAGATCGTGCTCGGCGGGATCGCCGCCGAAGGGCGAGCAACCGTAGAGCGCGATGCCGCACCGGACCATGTCGAACGCGGCGGCGGGCTCGCGCAGGGTGGCCGCGGAGTTGGCGACATGGAAGGCGGCGCCGGGGAACCGCGGTGCCAGATCTCCCCGCAGGGAGCGGAACCGGAGCAGCTGCTCGCGGAAGAAGCGCGCGCCGTCGCCCTCGAGCTCGTCGGCGGTCGCGAAGTGGGACATGATGCCCATCACGGGGCTGCCGCCGGCCTCCGCCGCCTCGACCAGCGAGTCCAGGTCCTCGGCCCTGGCGCCGAGTCGGCCCATGCCCGAGTCGATCTTGAGATGGATCGGCACGTCGTGATCGCTCGCGCGTCCGACGGCCTCGGGAGTCCAGGCCGTGATGGCGGCTCCGGCCGCTCCGGCGCGCGGCACCTCGTCGCCGCGCAACGGACCCATGATCAGGACGGGCGCATCGATCCCCGCGGTCCTCAGCTGCTCGGCCTCGGCGACGGTGGCCACCGCCAGCTCGTCCGCCCCGCCGCGGAGCGCCGCCTCGGCGACCGGAACCGCGCCGTGCCCGTAGCCGTCCGCCTTGACGACGGCCATCAGGCGGGCTTCGCCGGCCGCGCGGGCGAGCACGCCGGCGTTGTGCGCGATGGCGCCGAGGTCGACCTCCGCGACCGACCTCATCCGCCGGGCCCGGAGCGCGCCGCCGGGAGCGCGTCGGCGATGTCCCCCGCAATGGAACCGTCGCCGTGGAGGCAGACCTCGCCGGCGAGTCCATGCAGCGCGACCCCCATGGCCGCCGCGTGGCGCGGCGCGAGCCCCCGGGCCAGCAGGGCCGAGACCACGCCCGTCAGGACGTCGCCGGTGCCCGCCGTCGACAGCGCGGACCCCCCGGTGTCGTTGACGATGGGCAGCTCCCCGTCCGCGGCGACGATCGTGCCCGGCCCCTTCAGCACGACCAGCGCGCCCGTGATCCGCGCGAGCTCGTCGGCGGCGTCGAGGCGTCGCGCCTCGACCTCGGAGCGCCCGACGCCCAGCAGGCGGGCGGCCTCGCCGGAGTGAGGCGTCAGCACGGTCGGGGCGGATCGCTCCGCCAGATGCCCGGGGCGGGCGCCGAGATGCCAGAGCGCGTCCGCGTCGATCACCAGGGGCAGCGCGACGGAGGTGATCAGCCGATGCACGGCGTCCGTGGTCTCGTCTGCCCGACCCAGGCCCGGACCGAGGGCCAGGGCGCCCACGCGGCCGGCCTGGGCGAGCACCTCGGCGACGTCGTCGGGATGCAGCCGCTCGCGCTCGGCGCCGAGCGGCATCACCATCGCCTCGGGGATCGTCCCGGCGACCAGCGGCTGGACGCGACCCGGGCTCGCCACGACGACGAGGCCGCCCCCGGCGCGCAGCACGGCCCGCGCCGCGAGCGCGGGCGCGCCGGTCATCCCCCTCGAGCCCCCGACCACCAGCACCGCCCCGGCGCCGTACTTCTCGCCCCCGGCATCCTTGTGGGGGATGCCGTTCACCATCGCCGCGGTGGCCCTCAGGGCGCGCGGCGCCTCCTCGACGGCGTCGGGGATGCCGATGGGCACGATCTCGACGTGGCCCGCCATCGTCCTCCCCGGCGCCACCCGCAGGCCCACCTTGTCGGCCCCGAAGGTGACCGTGCGGTCCGCGCGCACCGCCAGCCCCTCGACCACGCCGGTGCTCGCGTCGACGCCCGAGGGGACGTCCAGCGACACGACGGGGCCGGGGTGTCCGTTGATCGCCTCGATGGCCCGCGCGACGTCCTCGCGTGGGGCGCCGCGGGCCCCGGTCCCCAGCAGCGCATCCACTACCACGCCACGCCCCGGCCACGGCTCGTCCAGGGGCGCGATCGGGATGCCCATGCGCTCGGCGATCTGGCTCATGACGCCGGCGTCTCCCCGGCGGGGCGCGTCGGCGAGCACCGCGACCCGGACGGCCCGGCCCGCCTCGGCGAGGTATCGGGCGACCACCATGCCGTCGCCGCCGTTGTTGCCCGGCCCCACGACCACCAGCACGTCGTGGTCGTCGTAGGCCTCGGCGATGTCGCGGGCGGCCTCGCCCCCCGCCCGCTCCATGAGGAGCATGGAGGGGATGCCGTACTCGTCGGTGGCCCGGGTGTCCGCGCGCCGCTGAGCGCCCGCGTCCATGAGCGGCTCGACGGCCCCCGGGGGCCATTCGGACTGCTGGGCACGCTGTCGGCTCATCCTGTGATCTTACGAGGGTCGCCCCGTGGAGTCGTGGGGCTGCGCTCTATGGCGCCGGCGCTCCTCCCTCGAGGACCGCGACGGCGCCGGCCTCGAGGCGGCCGTGGGTCAGCGAGACGTGGATGCGCTCGACGCCCATCGCCGCGGCGCGGTCGGCGTAGATTCCGTACAGGGCGACGGTCGGCGCGCCCCGGCCGCGCACGACCTCGCAGAGCCTCCAGCGGGTCATCCCCGTTCCCAGGGCCTTGCCGACCGCCTCCTTGGCCGCGAAGCGGGCCGCGAAGTGCTGGGGCGGGAAGGCGCGCGACCAGCAGTAGGCCGCCTCGGCCTCGGTGAAGCAGCGCTCGGCGAGCCGCGGCCGGCGCTCCAGCGAGGCCGCGAACCGGTCGATCTCGATGAGGTCGATCCCGACGCCAATGACCATGGCGGCCGCCCGGGCTCCGCGCCGCTACTCGACCGTGACGGTCTTGGCCAGGTTGCGCGGCTGGTCGATGTCCTCGCCGCGCGCCTTGGCGATCTCGTAGGCGAAGAGCTGGAGCGGCACGATGGCCGTGATCGGGCTGAGCAGCGCCGGCGAGCGCGGCGCCCACAGGACGTCGTCGACGTGCTGGGCGATCTCCTCGTTGCCCTCGGAGGCGACGGCGATCACCCTCGCCTTGCGCGCGCGGACCTCCTGGATGTTCGACACGACCTTGTCGAACACGTGGCCATCGGTGGCGACGCACACCACGGGCGACCCCTCGTCGAGCAGCGCGATGGGACCGTGCTTCATCTCACCCGCCGGGTAGGCCTCGGTCGGCACGTAGCTGATCTCCTTCAGCTTCAGCGCGCCCTCGAAGCACACCGGCACGCCGACGTGGCGCCCCAGATAGAGGAAGAACGGGTTGTCGTGATACCGCGAGGCCACCTCGGCCACCGCCGACGGCTCGGCCGAGTTGAGGTACGCCTCGATCTGGTCCGGAACCTTGCGCAGCTCGTCGGCGAGATCGAGTGCCCCGGCCGTGGTGAGGGACCATTTCAGGCGCCCCATCTTGAGCGCCACCAAGGCCAGGAGCATCACCTGCGCTGTGTGGGTCTTGCTGGCCGCGACCCCGATCTCGAGGCCGGCGCGCGTGTACAGCACGCCGTCCGCGTCGCGAGTGGCCTGGGAGCCCATGATGTTGGTCAGGGCGACCACGTGGGCGCCACGCTCGCGCGCGACCCTCATGGCGGCGAGGGTGTCGGCGGTCTCTCCGCTCTGGGTGATGCCGATGACCAGGTCGCCGGGGCCGGCGAGGCAGGTGCGGTACCGGTACTCGGAGGCCACCTCGACGTGGACGGGCACTCGGGCCCAGTCCTCGATGAGATACCGACCCACGAGCCCCGCGTGGAACGAGGTGCCGCACGCGACGATGTGAATCCGCTCCACCCGAGCGAGCGCCGCGTCGTCGAGACCGAGGCCGCCGAGCTCGATGGAGCCGTCCTCGTGGAGGCGGTCGCCCATGGTGTCCCAGAGGGCGGCGGGCTGCTCGTGGATCTCCTTGAGCATGTACGTCTCGTAGCCGCCCTTCTCGGCGGCGTCCTCGTCCCAGTCGATCCGCTTGCTCTGACGCTCCGCGAGGCGGCCCCCGGGCTCGGTGATGCGGAGGCCCTCGGCCTCGATCGACACGACCTCGTCGTCCTCGATGAGGACCACGTCGCGCGTCTCCTTGAGGAACGCCGGGATGGCCGAGGCCACGAAGTGCTCGCCGTCGCCGACGCCGACCACCAGCGGGCACTCGCGCCGGGCGGCCACGAGCTGATCCGGCTCGTCGGCGTGTGCGGCGACGAAGGCGAAGTGGCCGCCCAGCTGGGGCAGGACCTCGCGGACGGCGGCCGCCAGGTCGCCGCTGTAGGCCCGCGCGATGAGGTGCGGCAGCACCTCGGTGTCGGTCTCGGACGTGAAGACCACGCCCTCGTTTTGAAGGTCGGACCGAAGCCTCTGGAAGTTCTCGATGATCCCGTTCATGACGACGACCACCTGGCCGTCGGCGCTGGTGTGCGGGTGGGCGTTGTCCTGGGTGACCCTCCCGTGGGTGGCCCAGCGCGTGTGCCCCAGACCGAGGGTCGCCTCGCCGTCGCTGTCGCTCGCGGCGTCGAGGAGGGCCTGCAGCTTGCCCACCGAGCGGACGGTCTCGAAAGGCCCGTCGCCGTTGCCGCCACCCGGACTCAGCAGCGAGATGCCCGCGGAGTCGTAGCCCCGGTACTCCAGGCGCTCCAGCCCGCCGAGGATCAGCTCACGACAGGGACGACCGCCGACATACCCGATGATTCCACACATAGCTCGCCCTACTCCTCCGCCGAAGCGTCGCCCAGCTCGCGGAGCGCCGCGTCCGCAATCTCATTCGCCCATCGTTCGCATTGGTCGGCGGTCGGCGCCTCCACCATGACCCTCACCAGGGGTTCCGTGCCCGACGCCCGGACGACCACGCGCCCGTCGTCGGCCAGCTCGGACTCGCACCTCCGCGTCAGCTCCCAGACGGCCTCGGCGTCGGCGAGCCCATCCTTGCGCGCCACGCGCACGCTGACCAGCTTCTGGGGCAGGCGCTCCACCCGGGAGGCCGCCTGGGCGAGCGACTGCCCGCTGTCGCCGAGCGCCGCCAGCAGCTGCAGCGCGGCCGAGAGGCCGTCGCCCGTGGGTCCGTAGGAGAGGTTGATCATGTGGCCGCTCTGCTCTCCGCCGAGCAGGAAGCCGCCGTCGCGCATCTCCTGCAGGACATAGCGGTCCCCGACGTCGGTCCAGCGGACCTCGATCCCCTCCGCCGCCATCGCCCTGCGGAAGCCGAGGTTGGTCATCGTGGTGGTCACCACCGCGTCGCCGGGCAGCGCGCCCCGCCCGCGGGCCCACAGCGCCACCGTCGCGAGGATCTTGTCGCCGTCGACCACCTCTCCGTCGCCGTCGACCGCAAGCAAGCGATCGCCGTCGCCGTCGAACGCGAGCCCCAGGTCGGCGTCGAAGGAGCGGACGGCGGACGACAGCGCCCCGAGGTCGGTGGAGCCGCACCCGACGTTGATGTTGACGCCGTCCGGCGTCTCGCCGATCAGCGTCACCTCGGCGCCGAGGCGCCGGAACGCCTCGGGGGCCGTGGTCACCGTGGCGCCGTTGGCGCAGTCGACGCAGAGCCGCTTGCCCGAGAGGTCGAGGTCGAAACGCTCCAGCAGCGCGTCCAGATAGTCCAGGGCGGCGCCCTCGCGCGGCGCGACGGCGCCCAGCGCGGCCCCCTCGGGCCGCACGCCGGCGTCCTCCATCGCGCGCTCGATGTCCGCCTCCTCCTGGTCCGGCAGCTTGAAGCCGTCGGGACCGAAGAGCTTGATGCCGTTGTCGGGGAACGGGTTGTGCGAGGCCGAGATGACCGCCCCGGCCACCGCGGGGCCTCGTGCCACGAGATCGGCCACCGCCGGTGTCGGGAGCACGCCGCCGAGGGCCACGTCGCCTCCCGCGCTGGCGATCCCGGCGGCCAGCGCCGCCTCGAGCATGGGTCCCGAGCGGCGCGTGTCGCGCCCCAGGAGCACCTCGCCGCCCTCGGGAAGCTGCTGGGCCAGCGCCCGCCCCAGGCGCATCGCCAGCTCGGGCGTCAGGTCGCGGTTGGCGACTCCGCGGACACCGTCGGTGCCGAACAGCGAGCGGGTGTGACTGGACCCCACCGAGCCAGGATCGGCAGTCGCTGCTATCTCTTCGAGAACTGAGGCCGCTTGCGGGCGCCCTTGAGCCCGGCCTTCTTGCGCTCCTTGATGCGATCGTCGCGGGTCAGCATGCCCGCCTTCTTGAGCTCGCCGCGGACCTGCGGATCGATCTCGCAGAGGGCCCGGGCGATGCCGTGACGAAGCGCGCCGGCCTGCCCCGAGACGCCGCCGCCGTTGAGGAGCGCAGCCACGTCGTACCGGCCCTCGAAGCCGGCGGTCACCAGCGGCTGTCGCGCAGAGGTGACGAGCGCCTTGCGACCGAAGTAGTCGTCGGCGTCCTGCCCGTTGACCGTGATCTGCCCGGTACCCGGCGTGACGGTGACCCGGGCGATGCTGCTCTTGCGCTTGCCGGTCGCCCGATAGCGGGCCTCGGCTGTCGTGTCCGTGCTCATGAGGTCACCTCCGCCACTCGCGTGAGCCTGAGCGGCTCCGGCGACTGGGCATCGTGCGGATGCTCGGGACCCGCATAGATCTTGAGCTTTCGAATCTGGGCCCGCCCCAGACGGTTCTTGGGCAGCATGCCCGCCACGGCCTTCCTCAGGACCTCCTCGGGCCGACGCTCGAGCTGCTCGCCCAGGGTGCGGCTGCGGATGCCCCCCGGGTAACCGGAGTGGCGGTAGTAGCGCTTGTCGCGGAGCTTGTTGCCGGTGACGGCGATGCGCTCGGCGTTGACGACGACGACGAAGTCGCCGGTGTCGACGTGGGGCGTGTAGCGCGGCGACCGCTTACCGCGGAGCGTCTCCGCGATGATGGACGCCAGGCGTCCGAGGTTCTGGCCGTCGGCATCCACGATGAACCACTGCCGCTCGACCTCGCCCGGGCGGGCGCTCTTCGTGCTTTTCACTCTCTCTGACCCTCTCGTCGGCCCCGCACCGACGCGAAGCGGCCACGGATCGTAGGAAATAGCGGGCACGGTCACAACCCGGGACCTGGGGCCCGCCGACCACGCGACTAAGATGTTGAGGCAAGTCCGGCGAGATGTGAATCGCTCGTGGTCGTTCGGTTCGCCGAGCAGCCGGTACAGCGTCCTGGGAGGACCGGTGTCAGCCCACTCCGTCAACCGGTGCATCGCCGTCGCATCCCACGGTCGACGCTGTCAGCAGACCCCGTACCGTGGCAGCCCCTACTGCTGGCACCACCAGAAGAGTCGCAAGCTGCCGGCGCCGAGCCGCCACGGCGCGGCCCGCCCGGTGCCCGTCGCTGCAGCCGTCGCGGACGAGGTCCCCGAGATCCCGCCCGCGGAGCGCCTTGTGGCGGAGCTCGGCGAGGAGCGCGTGGCGGAGATCCTCGATTTTCTGGCCGCCGAAGAGGACGGCTCGCTGCTGCTGGAGCGCCGGCAAGGCGTCCTCCGTTCGAGCGTGGAGCTCGTCCCCCGCCTCTGGGTTCGCTGGCGCAAGGCCGTCTAGGCGCCCGACTCGTCGCCGGCCGCGCGATGCGTTCGGCGCCGCCAGGACGCGCGCACTCACCGGGGCCGGCTCAGGAGGCCGGGCGGAGGCGAGCCGCTACGGGCGGGGACCTACTCCCACTCGATGGTGCCGGGCGGCTTGGACGTGATGTCGAGGACCACCCGGTTGACGCCCTGCACCTCGTTGATGATGCGGCTGCTGATCGCCTGAAGTAGCTCGTGCGGCAGGCGTGCCCAGTCGGCGGTCATGGCGTCGTCGGAGGTCACGGCGCGGATCACGATCGGGTACGCGTAGGTCCTCTCGTCGCCCTGGACGCCGACGCTACGCACGGCGGGCAGCACCGCGAAGCTCTGCCACAGGTCTCGGTAGAGGCCGGCCCGACGGATCTCCTCGAGTAGGACGAAGTCGGCCTGACGCAGGACCTCGAGCCGCTCCTCGGTCACCTCGCCGATGATGCGGATGGCCAGGCCCGGCCCCGGGAAGGGCTGGCGCCAGACCATGCGCTCGGGCAGCCCGAGTTCCTCGCCCACGGCGCGCACCTCGTCCTTGAACAGGCCTCGCAACGGCTCGACGAGCTCCACGGCCATGTCCTCGGGCAGGCCGCCCACGTTGTGGTGGCTCTTGATGGTGGCCGAGTCCCGACCGCCCGACTCGATGACGTCGCTGTAGAGGGTGCCCTGCACCAAGAAGGGCACGTCGCCGAGCTTGGCCCCCTCCTCCTCGAAGATCCGGATGAACTCCTCGCCGATGATCTTGCGCTTGCGCTCGGGCTCCTCGACCCCGGCGAGCTTGGCCAGGAAGCGGTCCTTGGCACGCACGTGGATGAGCGGGACGCCGAAGTGCTTGCCGAAGGCGGCTTCGACCTGCTCGCCTTCGTTCATGCGCATCAGCCCGTGGTCGACGAATACGCAGGTGAGCCGGTCGCCGATCGCCCGATGCACCAGGAGGGCCGCGACCGCGCTGTCGACGCCGCCCGACAGTCCGCAGATGGCGTGGCCGTCGCCGACCTGCGCACGGATGCGCGCGACCTGGTCGTCGATGACGGCGGCCGGCGTCCACGTGGGCGCGGCGTCGCACGCGTCGAACAGGAACGACTTGAGGAGGTCGGTGCCGAACGGCGTGTGCTTCACCTCGGGATGGAACTGCACCGCGTAGAAGCCGCGCACCCGGTCCTCCATCGCCGCGACGGGGCTCTCGGCGGTGGTGGCCGTGACCTCGAAGCCCTGGGGCGCCCTGACCACCGAGTCGCGGTGGCTCATCCAGCAGGTCTCGGCGGGCAGCTCGGCCAGCAGGCGCCCGCGAGCGGTGACCTCCAGCGCCGTCGACCCGAACTCGCCGGCTCCGGTCTTGGCCACCTCCCCACCCAGCGAGGTCGTCATCGCCTGCATGCCGTAACAGATGCCGAGCACCGGGACGCCGAGATCGAGCAGCGCCGGGTTCAGCTCCGGCGCGCCCTCGTCCCACACCGAGGCGGGGCCACCCGAGAGCACGATGCCGGCCGGCTCCAGCTCCGCGATCCGCTCGGGGTCGACGTCGTGCGGCAGCAGGGCCGAGAAGACCCGGCACTCGCGGATGCGACGCGCGATGAGCTGGCTGTACTGCGCGCCGAAGTCGACCACGAGCACGCCGCCGGGGGCGGCGGAGGCCAGGGCCGGATCGAGCGCGGGCTGTGCGTCGGCGGTGCTCAGACCCTCAGGCTAACCCAGCGGCGCGGACGGAGGCCTCAGCACGAGCGCGCGCCGGCGCCGCCGACCCGGACGTCGGCGCAGACGGGGACGGCCCGCGGTCATCACCGGGCCCCCGGCAAACGCGGTCGTGAAGATGCCCCCGCTGTCGGCGAGGCCTCCGGAGGTCGTGCCGCTGACCAGGTCGATGTCGACGTGCGCGGCGCTGGCGGGGCCCACCGCCGGGGCGCCGGTGGTGGGCCCCAGGCGGGCGAGCACCAGCGTTCGCCACGTCGAGGGCATGGGTGGAGCTACGCCGAGAGGGCCCGGGCCTCGATTCGGAAAAGGCCGCCCTACCCCATTCCCACGGCCTGAGCCTGCTGCAGCTTCTTGCCCTCGGTCTTGAGCGCCGGCGCCACCATGACCTCGCACTTCTGGAAGCTCTGGATGGAGTCGTAGCCCGAGGTGGCCATCGCGGTGCGGAGTCCGCCCATGAGGTTGAGCGAGCCGTCGTTCTCGTTGGCCGGGCCCATGAGGATCTCCTCGATGGTGCCGATCGTGTCGGTCTTGACGCGGGTGCCGCGCGGCAGGTCCGGATGGAAGGTGGCCATACCCCAGTGGTGGCCACGGCCGGGGGCCTCCTCGGCCTTCGCCAAGGGGGAACCGATCATGCACGCGTCGGCACCGCAGGCGACCGCCTTGGCCAGGTCACCGGCGTAGGCCATGCCGCCGTCCGCGATGACGTTGACGTACTGCCCCGTCTCGAGCAGGTGCTGCATGCGCGCGCCGGCGGCGTCGGCGATGGCGGTGGCCTGGGGCACCCCCACCCCGATGACCTGGCGGGTGGTGCACGCCGCGCCGGGGCCCACCCCGACCAGCACGCCGACCGCTCCGGTGCGCATCAGGTGCAGCGCCGTGTGGTAGCTGGCACACCCACCCACGATGACCGGCACGGGCTGCTCGGCGATGAAGCGCTTGAGGTTGAGCGGCTCGACCACGGACGAGACATGCTCGGCCGAGACCACCGTGCCCTGGACGACCAGAACGTCCAGACCGGCCTCGAGCGCCACGTCGATGTGCTGGCGCACCCGCTGCGGGGTCAGCGAGCCTGCCACAGGGACGCCCTGGTCCTTGATCTCCTTGATGCGGGCGGCGATGAGCTCCGGCTTGATCGGCTGCTGGTAGATCTCCTGCAGACCGCGCGTGGCCTCGGCCGGCGGGAAGCCGGCGATGCGCTCGAGCTCGGCGTCCGCCTCCTCGTAGCGCGTCTGGATCCCCTCGAGGTTGAGCACCGCGAGCCCGCCCAGCCGGCCGATGATGCCCGCCGTGCGCGTGTCGACCACGCCGTCCATCGCGGAGGCGAGCAACGGCAGATCGAACGCGTGGCCGTTGAGCTTCCATGTCAGGTCGACGTCCTCGGGGTCGCGCGTGCGCCTGCTGGGCACGATCGCGATGTCGTCGAGCCCGTAGGCCCGCCGCCCCTTCTTGCCTCGTCCGATCTCGATCTCCATCAGGCCCCCACTGTCTCGTCGTCGGCGTCGCGTTCCCCGCGGTCGTCAACCCAACGAAAAAGGCCCAGGCAGGCGGGTCGCCGCGGCCTGAGCCTCACGAGAGTTCTGATGGGTCCGATCGCATCCGGTCGGTCGACCCTAGCAAGGGCTCACGACGCCACGCAACGGGCGTTGCGGGCCTCTCGCGGCCGTTGCCGAAGCGCTTCCGAAGGGGCTACATCTCCTCCACGATCACGCGGCGACGAAAGGCCTCCACGTCGTCCGGATCGAACACGCCGGCCCCGTAGCGCTGGGTGTTGGCCGTGCCCACCGCGACGGCCAGACTGACCGCGGCGGCGGGGTCCGCGCCGTCGTAGCGGGCGGAGATGTAGCCCGCCAGGAACGAGTCGCCCGATCCCACGGTGCTGACCACCTCGCGGCGGGGAAGCGTGGCCCGCAACGTGATGCCTCCGTGCTCGCCCTTGCCCCTGACGTGGGCGACGCACCCCGAGTCGTCGTGGATGAGCGCGGTCTCGGCCCCCATCGCGCAGAGCATCCGAGCGCCCTCCGCGCGGTCGGCGAGGTCGCCGAACTCATGGCCCACGCAGTCCTCGGCCTCGCGGACGTTGGGGCTGACCACGCCTGGCTTGCCGTCGAGACTCAGGCGCAGCGGAGTTCCCGAGGAGTCGACGGCGGTCAGCACGTCGTCGGCGTGCAGCTCGCGCAGCAACTCGGCGTAGAAGTCCGGCGGGGTCTCCCGCGGGAGCGAGCCGGCCAGCACGAACAGGTCGGCGCCGCGCGACAGGTAGCGGACCTTGTCCAGGAACAGGCTCAGCTCGGCCTCGCTCACCGCCGGGCCCGCCTCGTTGATCTCGGTCTGCCGGTTGTTCGTGGGGTCGATCACGGCGGTCGAGGTGCGCGACTGCTCGCCGATCCGCACGAAGTCGTTGAGGATCCCCTCGGCGGTGAGCTCCTCGATGATCTGCGTGCCCACGCGGCCACCGGCCAGGCCGGTGGCGATGACCGGCTGGCCCAGTCGTTTCAGCGCGCGGGCGATGTTGACGCCCTTACCGCCCGGCTGCGCCAGCGCCGACTCGGCGCGGTGCCGGCTGCCCAGCTGGAGGT
>JARFPS010000008.1 GCA_029288175.1 Miltoncostaea sp.
GCGCAGGGGCGCCTGATCGGGTCCGCGCCACCGCTGTCCGAGCCGGTGGCCGCGGTGCCCGCCGGAGGCGACGTCGCCGTGGCCGGAGGTGCGGCGGAGTTGAACTGCTCGTGCGACCCCCGGGCCGTCGCCGAGGTGCGCCCACGCATCGACTCGGCGCGGATCGGGTCCGATCCCGCGGCCGAGCCCCCGGTGGTGGCTCGCAATGCCGCGATCGTCGATGCCGGCTCCGCCCCCGAGGTCCGCCTCACGCTGGTCAACACCACCGACGAGGAGCAGCGTCCCAACGCCGGGGCGCTCTGGCGGGTCCACATGGTCTTCCTGGACGCGCGGGGGAGCGCCCTCGCGGGAGAGGTGGAAACGCTCGTCCCGGGCGAGACGATCCCCGCGGGCGGCCGTCTGGTGGTCGGTGGCACCCTCCGGCTGGGCGCGGCCGCGATCGTCCGGTCCGCGTCGCCGGCCGAGGTCCGGGCCTCGGTCCTCGGCTGATCGCGGCCGCCGACGGCGCATCCGGGAGCGCGCTCACGCGGCGCCGGCACCCGAGTATCCGCGGCGGAGCGGGCGGCATCCGAGCCTTCCCAGCGACACACGTCCTCCCTTAGGCTGGCCCCGCAGGCCAGCCGAGGAGGAGACCATGGGCGAGCGCTTCACGGGACGGGTGGAGCTCGACATCCGCGACTCGGAGCCCGACTGGGGTCCGTACACCCAGCCGACCGCTCCGGCCGGGGCTCCGAACGTGCTGGTCGTCCTGTGGGACGACGTCGGCTTCGGGGCCCTGGCTCCGTTCGGCGGCCCGATCGAGACACCGGCGATGCAGCGGATCGCCGACCTCGGAGTGCGCTACTCGAACTTCCACACCACGGCTCTCTGTTCCCCCACCCGATCGAGCGTGCTGAACGGGAGGAACGCCACGAGCAACAACATGGCCTGCATCACCGAGGCCGCGGCGGGCTACCCGGGCTTCTCGGGCCGCATCCCCTTCGAGAACGGCCTGATCTCAGAGGTGCTTGGGGAGCGCGGTTGGAACACCTACATGATCGGCAAGTGGCACCTGACTCCCGGAGAGGAGACCGATGCGTCCGGCTGGAAGGGGCGCTGGCCGTTGGGACGGGGCTTCGAGCGCTTCTACGGCTTCCTCGGCGGCGAGACCAATCAGTGGTATCCCGACCTGGTCGAGGACAACCACGCGGTCGAGGCGCCCGGATCGCCCGAGGAGGGCTACCACCTCTCCGCCGACCTCGCCGACAAGGCCATCCAGTTCGTCCGCGACTCGAAGACCGTCAATCCGGACAAGCCCTTCTTCATGTACTACTGCCCGGGGGCCGGCCACGCTCCGCACCATGTGCCGACGGAGTGGGCCGACCGCTACGCCGGGCGCTTCGACGAGGGCTATGAAGCCATCCGCGACTCGATCCTGGCCCGGCAGAAGGAGCTCGGCATCCTTCCCGAGGGCACCGTGCTCTCACCCATCAACCCCCACGGGGAGCCGGACGGCATCACCGGGCCGCAGGGCCAGCCGTGGCCCCAGCTCGACTTCGTTCGGCCCTGGGCCGAGCTGTCCGACGACGAGCGCCGGCTCTTCGCGCGCATGGCCGAGGTCTTCGCCGGGTTCATCTCCTACACCGACCATCACATCGGACGACTGCTCGACGCCCTCGACGAGATGGGCGAGCTCGACAACACGATCATCGTCGTCGCATCCGACAACGGATCGAGCGGCGAGGGCGGCCCGAACGGCTCGTTCAACGAGAACAAGTTCTTCAACAACGTGCCCGACACCGTGGAGGAGAATCTCAAGCGGATCGACGATCTCGGCGGCCCGGACGCGTACAACCACTACAACACCGGCTGGGCGTGGGCCTTCGACACGCCCTTCCCGTACTGGAAGCGCTTTGCCGGCTACGAGGGGGGCACCGCCGACCCGTGCATCCTTGCGTGGCCGAAGGGCATTCCCGCGCGCGGCGAGGTGCGTGGCCAGTACATGCACGCCGTCGATCTGGTGCCGACCCTCTATGAGCTGCTCGGCATCGAGCCGCCCGAGGAGCTGAAGGGCTACACGCAGAGCCCCCTGGAAGGACAGAGCTTCGTCGCGACGCTGAGCGACCCGGAGAGCCCCGGCCGCGAGACCCAGTTCTATTCGATGCTGGGCATGCGGGCGATCTATCACCAGGGGTGGCTCGCGAACAGCCTTCATCCGCCGCTGTCGGGCTGGGGCGGTTTCGACGAGGACGAGTGGGAGCTCTACGACCTCCGCGCCGACCGGTCGCAGACACGGAACGTGGCGGCGGAGCACCCGGAGCTGCTCGAGCGGTTGAAGGGGCTGTGGTTCTACAACGCGGGGATCTACAACGGCCTGCCGCTCGATGACCGTTCCGCGATGGAGATCCTCGGCACGCCGAAGCCGCAGCCGGCCCCGCCGCGCGATCGCTACGTCTACTACCCCGACACCGCGGACGTCCCGGAGTCGGTCGCCGTCAACATCCGGCGGCGGTCCTACACGATCGCCGCGGGCGTCGACATCTCGACGTCCGATGCGGAAGGCGTCCTGTTCGCGCACGGGGGCGTGGGCGGGGGGCACTCGCTCTTCGTCAAAGCTGGCCGACTGCACTACGTCTACAACTGGCTCGGCGAGCGCATCCAGCGGGTGAGCTCGGATCGCGACATCGCCCCCGGAAGGCACCTCCTCTCGGCGGGCTTCGAGAAGGCCGGCGAGGACCCCGAGACCGGGAGCGCCAAGGGCACCCTGACGCTCTACATCGACGACGAGGCCGCGGGTTCGTCGGACCTCATCACGCAGCCCGGCTACTTCGCGCTCACGGGGGACGGGCTCTCCGTGGGGCGCGACAGCGCCTCGCCGGTGACCTCTGACTACCGGCCACCGTTCCCGTTCACCGGGGGGACGATCGAGCGGGTCGTCGTCGACGTCTCCGGCAACCCGTTCGTCGACCATGAGAAAGAGGTGCTCGCCTACCTCAAGCGGGACTAGCGCGACCGACCGCCGCGCCCCCGGCCCGAGGAGCGGCCCTCGGAGGACGTTCCGGATGGGCAGGCCGTCGCAGGTGCGCACGCCTGCCCACCCCGATGATCCGGGCTTGATCTCGCGGCGGACACCGTCGCCCGCTCCCGGAGGCCCTTGCGCCACGGAGGTGGTCAGGCCGCAGCCCCTCTGCGGGAAAGCGCCCACTCGGCCTGAGGAGCGCATGGGAGGCTGAGGCCGAGGGTCCCGCGCGGGGCGAGACCCTCGGCCCGGAGGCCGGCGACGATGCCACCGAACGCGACCAGCCAGCTTGGCTACCCGCTTCCCATGACGAGCCGGCCGCTCACGCAAGAGCCCGTCGTGGGTGGTGGGCGCGCCTACCCGGAGGTCTTCCGGCCCGGCGAGGAGCTGGCTTCGGACGAGATCCGCCTGACCTGCTGCGGGTCCGGCAACCCCATCGTGCGACGTGGCCAGGCCGCGACCAGCTGGCTGGTCGAGGTCGGCAACGGCGACAAGCTGATCTTCGATGTCGGCGGCGGCTCGGTGCAGAACCTCTGGAGCCTCGGGATCCCCCCTGAGCACCTCAACAAGCTCTTTCTGACCCATCTCCACCTCGACCACGTCGGGGACTTCCACGTGCTCTACGACGCGATGGTCTGGGGTCGCGAGGCCCCTCTCTCGGTGTGGGGACCTTCCGGCTACACGCCCGAGATGGGAACGGCCGCCTTCGTCGAGCACATGGTGGCCGCGGCCCGCTGGCACAACGAGAGCAAGATCGGCATCGGCCCCAGCGGCGGCATGCGCACCGAGGTGAGCGAGTTCGATTTCGGGGGCCTCTCGCCCGACAACCCGCAGGTGCTCGTCTACGAGAAGGACGGGGTCCGCATCTCGGCCTTTCCGGTCGTCCACTGCATCTACGGCGCGGTCGGCTACCGCCTGGAGTGGAACGGGCTGTCGCTCAGTTTCCACGGCGACGGCACGCCGAGCCGCTTCGAGGCCGAGCAGGCGGCCGGCGTGGACCTGTTCATGCACGAGGGCTTCGTCGACCCCCAGACCTTTGCCGACAACGCGAACATCCCGCTCCGGGTCACGCAGTCGATCGTCGGGGAGCACACGACCGGCGATCGCTTCGGCGAGCTGTGCCAGATCGTGCGGCCGCGCATGGCCGTCGCCTACCACTACTTCGTCAACGAGAACACGATCGACCCGTTTTTCTCGCGGCTGAGGAGCACCTGGGACGGGCCGGTGACGCTCGCCCAGGATCTGACGGTGATCAACCTGGCCGCCGAGCAGATCACGGTCCGCCAGGCCGAGACCGATCCGCTGCACTGGCCGCCTCCCGCGCCGCCCGACCGTTCGGACCCGGTCATGGAGGGCTACAGCGAGGCGGCGATCCCCGACTGGCTGGTCTCAACGACGCTTGCCGACGCGGCTCGCTGAGCGCCGAGCCGCGGGGTCGTCGCACGGCGGCCTCAGAGGCTCGGGGGCGGGCGGGTATCAGGGATCCGGGCGTGCGGCCACGGAGTGGACGCCGGCCCCCGCAGCGCCGCCACAAGCGCTGCCATCAGCAGCAGTCCCGAGCCGACGATCGCGGCGGTCGCGAGCACGAACTCGGCGCGGACGTCCACGGCCTCCACGCCGCCCAGGTCGATCGTCAGCGCCCCGACGGTCGCGCCGACGAAGCCCACGACGAGCGCCGCGATGCCGACGACGAGCATCAGCCGCCACGCGGGGCCGGCCCGACCGCCGTTCTGCCCCACCGCAGGCGCAGGGCGGCGCCGGACGACGACGATCGCCGCCAGCGCGGCCCAGCCGGTGGCGATCGCGTACGCGCAGATAACGTCACTGGGCCGATGCCAGCCGGTGGCGAGAACGCCGGCCCCGACGAACAGCGCCCACGCAAGGAGCGGGAGGACCCCGACCGCCCGGATGCGTGTGGGAAGGACCAGAGCGAGCGCCACCGCGAGCGACATGGCAGCCGTCGCGTGCCCGCTCGGCAGGCTCTGGCCGAACGCCACGCCGTCGGGGCCCAGCAGATTGGGACGCGGGAGGGCGAGCTTCAGCACCTGCGTGGTGAGGTTGGCGGCCAGGATCGCCGCCAGGGCTGCCAGGGCGAGGTCGATCCGCCTGCGAAGGAGCGCGAGGCCCGCGACGGCGAGACCGAGCAGCGCAAGCGAGCTGCTCGTGATCGTCAGCAACAGCCGGTCGGTCGTCTCGCGGACGTCGGGGTTCTCGAGCCCGCGCCCTTCCAGTGCCGCCTGGTCAAGCTCCTGGCCGACCGTGGACCATTCGGCGACGACGTAGAGGACGAGGACGCTCGCAGCGCAGCCGAGCGCGAGGACGGCGAGCGATCGCGTTCGGTCCCGACGCCGGAGGGGCACGGCGGGCAGTGTCACACGCCGGGTGCCCCCGCGATCCGCCGCCGGCGCCACCCGGCGGCGACCCGGCCTACTCCTCGAACTCCTCGCCGTGGTGGTCCTCGCCCTCGGTGCCGTCGTGCTCGTGGTCGTCGTCGGACTCGGGCACGTCGACCATCACCGTCTGCGCGATGGGCTCGCCGTCGACCGCGTAGGTGGCGTGCGTGTTGGCGTTGAGCGTCACGGTCACCTCGTGCACGCCCGGAGGCAGGTCGAACCAGTAGCGTGCCGCGTAGGGGCGGGCGATCTTCGCGCCGTCGACCATCAGATGGGCGTGCCCCTCGCCGGGGACGTGCTCGCCACCTGCGGCGGCCGGGGCGAACGTGAAGCCCTCGGTCATGATGACCGCGTTGTAGCCCTGCTTGGAGTCCTCGAGCACCCGCAGCGACATGCTCATGCCCGCCGGGGCGGCGACGGTCTTCATGTGGCCGTGCTCTGCGGCGACCTCGGTCGTGGCCGAGCTGTCGCTGTCGTCATCCGATCCGCAGCCGGCTGCGACGCCCGCCAAGGCCATGGAGACGACGACCACCGCGCCGACGCGCTTGGTGAGTCTGGTGCGCATCGTGGACCTCCCCGTAGCTGTCCTTCAAGGGTAGGCCGCCGTGACCCGCGCTCCCAGATGACACCCGGCCCCATCGGGGCCCCTGGCGGGGCTACCAGGTGCCGCCCGAGGAGTCGGTCCGCCGCACGACGGGTTGCTGGGTGAGGTCCTTGACCAGCGTGTAGGTCACACCGCCCCCGGTCGTCGAGGAGATGGTGTAGCCGGTGGCGGCCGGCGTGAAGGCGACGGCGTTGTCCTGGGTCAGGCCTCCCCCGCCGAAGACGATCTCCGGTTCGGCGGCCTGGAGGGCCGGCACCCCCACCGCGGAGTAGTCGTTGGTGTCGGCGTACACCGACTCGGCGGTCGCGCTGGCCGTGCGCAGCAGCGACTTGGCCGCGGCTCCGTCGGCCTTCTCGGCCTGGTCGAGGAACCGGGGGATCGCGATCGCCGCGAGCAGTCCGATGATCACGGTCACCACCAAGACCTCCATCAGGGTGAATCCGTGAGATCGGTGGGTGGCTCGGATGGCGCGCATCGACCTCCCGGGTATCGGGGTCCGCGGTTCGCGTCTTGATCCGCCCGCCTCCGAGGCCGCGTTGCGCCGTGTGTGAGACTTGGTCCGACCGGTCCCAGGGAGGAGCCGAGTGAGCACGATCTACGTGGTGGGCCATCGCAACCCCGACACCGACTCGATCGCGTCGGCCATGGGCTATGCCGAGCTGAAGCAGCGCCTGAGCGGCGACCATGAGTACACGCCCGCGAGGTTGGGCGAGCTGAACGCGCAGACCTCATGGGCGCTGGGGCGGGCGGGCCTGAACGCCCCGCCGCTGCTGCCGCACGTGAAGCTGCGGGCGAGCGACGTGATGCAGCCGGACTACCCGACCGCCGACCACGACTCCAGCCTGCACGAGGTGGGTCTGCGGATGGCGGCCTCCGACCTGGATCTGATCCCCATCGTGGACGGCGACGGCGCGGTGGTGGGCATGGTGACCGCACGCGACCTCGCGCGCCGCTACATCAAGGAGTCGGGCGAGCCCTCCAGCTTCGACGACCGCCCCGTGTCGGTCGACCTGATCGTCGACGTCCTCGGGGGCGAGCTGCTGATGCGCCCCGAGCGGAGGCTGACCGGCCGCCTGTGGGCCGTGACCGTGCGCACCGAGACCATGGGCGCCACCATGGGCCCGCACGACATCGCCGTCATCGGCGACCGGGCCGATGCCCAGAGGCGGGCGGTTCAGATCGGGGCGGCCCTGCTCGTGACCACCTATGGGTCGCGGCCGGACGACGAGGTGCTGCAGCTGGCCGCCGAGAGCGGAACGGGCGTCATCGCCTCACCTTTCGACTCGTACGTGACCGGCCGCATGCTGTCGCTGTCGGTGCCGGTGCGCGAGGTGATGAGCACCGATCCCCTGACGGTCGAGCCCGACGATCTCGCCTCCGACGTGGCCGACCTGATCACCGACGTGCACTACAGCGCGGCGGTCGTGGTGGACGAGCGCGGCGTGCCGTCCGGTCTGGTGACCCGGTCCGATCTGGTCAATCCGGAGCCCCGGCGCGTGCTGCTGGTGGACCACGCCGAGCTGGCGCAGAGCGTCCCGGGGGTGGAGGAGGCGCAGATCGTGGAGATCCTGGATCACCACCACATCGGATCGGTCGAGACGCGGCTCCCCGTGGCGGCCACCTTCGACCCGGTGGGCAGCACGTCCACCCTGGTCGTGGAGCGGTTCCTCTCGAACGGGCGTGAGCCGCGGCGCTCCACCGCCACCATGCTGCTCGCGGGGATCCTCTCCGACACGCTTGTCCTGTCGTCGCCGACGACCACCCAGCGCGACCATGACGTGGTCGGCTACCTGGAGGAGCTCCTCGATCTCGACGCGCGTGAGCTCGGCAACGAGATGTTCGCGGCGTCGTCCGACGTCGATGACGTCCCCGCCGCCGACATCATCCGGCGCGACTCGAAGGACTACGAGCCTCGGCCGGGCAGGACCGTGCGGATCGCGCAGATTGAGACCGTCGGCCACGGGCTCATGAGCCGCCGTCAGGAGCTGCTGGAGGCGATGGAGCGGGCCCGCGCCGAGGCCAACCACGCGCTGTTCGCGCTGATGATCACCGACATCGTGGCCCAGGGCACCGACCTACTGGTGGCGGGGGACAGCCGGCCGGTGGAGCGGGCCTTCGGCATCGAGGCCGACGACGGCGCCATCCCCCTGCCCGGGGTGGTGAGCCGCAAGAAGCAGGTGGCGCCCAAGCTGCTGGCCTCGCTGGCCTAGCCGCCCTCCGGCCCGCAGCCGCCGTCTGGGGTGCAGTAGCCGCCCATGAAGGCCGGCATCTCGCGGTAGGAGGGCCCGTCGCCGCCCTCGCCGTAGGTCTCGTCGAGATAACGCGCGATCCTGCGCCGGTCCCAGATCGCCAGATCGCCGTCGACGATCATCGGGATGAGTGGCGGCTCGCCCATCAGGCGGACCATCTCCGCTCGCGCCTGCGGGTTGCCGCGGACGGTGACCGACTCGTACGCGACGCCGAGTCGCTCGAGCTGTTGCTTCAACTCGACGCACTTCCAGCAATCGGGGGCGTCGTAGACGGTGATCGGAGCCACCGGACTACGGGCAGGTGGCGCGTACGCCCGGGCCGGTCTCGGTCTGAACCCGCTCGCCGTTCAGATACAGGTCTACCCGCACGCCGGTCGGCTTGCAGACCCGCTGCAGCTCAGCGTCGACCACCTGCCGGCCCGAGCCGCCCACGCTGCGGAACAGCGCGCTGTCGGCCGGCTGCGACCAGGCGCGGTCGGCGATCGGGCGCTCGAACCCGAGCGCGGTGAGCGCGGTGTTCGGCGGGAGGTTGTTCCAGGCGATCGTGAGGCGCAGGCGCCCGTTCTCGAAGCGGAGATCCTGGACTCGCGCCGTGCCGCGGGCGGGGGCCTCGCCGCTCAGCTCGCGGTCCAGGTTGAACCCCGTCTCCGCGGCGACCAGGAACTGCTCGAACGCGGCCGCTTCCTCCGCGACGTCGGGCTCCGCGACGATCAGCCACTCCATGTAGTTCACGTAGTCGCTGACCAGCGCCCGGGTCCGGGGGGAGGGCTGGGCGTCGTCCAGCAGGTCGAATGCCGCGTTGAGCGTCTCGCTGGCGGCGTCGGGATCGCCGAGGCCCAGTTGGGAGGCGCTCTTCACCAGTCGGCTGTCGGGGACCTCACCGTTGATGGCGATGGCCTCGTCGGCGGCGGCGATGGACTGGTCGTACTCGCCCGCGTAGAAGGCGATCAGCGACAGCACGGCGTAGGTGACCGAGTCACGGTCGTTCAGTTCGAGCGCCCGGACGGCGTCGTCGATCGCACCCTCCGCGGCCCCGAAGTTCTCCTCGGTGACCGCTCCCGTGATGACGAAGTCGGGGTTGGCCGCCAGGATCCGGGCGATGGCCCGGCTGGCGTAGGCCGGCGCGTAGTCGCCGTCCTCGTCGACCGCGATGTCGAACGAGGCAACCGCCTCACCGTACTCGCGTGCGCCGGTCTCGACCTGTCCGCGCGCGGTGGCCTCGATCGCCGGGTCGGGCGTCTCGGGGATGCTCAGGCTGTGGATGTAGGCGCCCCAGCCCAGGCAGACGAGCGCGAAGACGATGCCGATTGCGTAGAACACCGGGCGCAGCGGGCCGCCCACCACGAGCGCGAAACCCACCAGGAACAGGGCCACCGCGAGAAACGCGATCACCGTCGTGTACTGGGTGCTGCGGTCGTTCCAGGTCCCGCGCGTCTCGGCCAGCGCCGACTGCTTGAGCGACAAGAAGGCCGAGTCCTGCTCCAGGCCGCGCAACGCGGCCTCGGTGCGCTCGGTGGGCAGCGCCTCCTCGGTGGCGCGTATGGCGGCCTGCCGCTGGGCCTCGGTGGCGGGCTCCGCCCCCCCGGCGAGCAGCAGGGGCCCACCGCCCTCGAGGAACGGCTCCCGGAAGGGGATGAACGCGTCCTCGGCGACCAGGTCGCTCTCGAGCTGCTGCACGGAGCCCTCGATGACCGACGCGCTCTGCGCTTGGACGGCGGTGCGCGTGGCCTCCCGCGCCGTGTTGGCCTCGTTGACCGAGGCCCGCGTCTGCTGGATGGCCAGGCCGGCGCCCAGCAGCGCGATGGCGGCGAGCGTGATCGCCACCCAGGGCTTCAGCAGCTCGGGCTTCTCGTCGCCCTCGTCGCCCTGGACCCCTCCGGCGTCCTTGTCGGGGGCCTCGCTCACGCGAGGAAGTCCACGGTGAAGCCGCCGATCGCGGCGAACAGGAAGATGCAGACGCCGACCGCCATGGCGCTGTAGGCGAGGATGCGGTACTTCGAGAAGACCTCGGCGATGGTGTAGAAGAACACCGCCAGGATCAGGAGGAACGCCCAGACGACGAGGCCGTTGACGCGGTCCCGGATCCCCTCGGAGTCGTCCGCCCAGCCGTCGGGATCGAGCACGCCGGGCGAGGTGAGACCGGTCTCGGCCTCGGCCACCAGGGCCGCCAGGTGCGCGTCGAAGTCGAACGGGCGTGGTTGGGGCCTGGGCGAGCGGAGGTCGTTGGTGATCGTGAACCGGCCGAACACGCCGGCGTCGGCAGCCCGCAGGGTGGCGCCGCTTCGCAAGGACCGGGCCTCGGCGCGCGATGCGGCGGCGAGCTCCGGCGAGCCCGCGTCGTCAAGCCTGGTCGCCTGCGCATCGAGCGCCTGAGCCTCCGCGTAGTCGGCGCGGTAGCGGGCGTACTCGCCCGCATCGCCGACCGCCGCGATGGTGGCGTTGATGTCGCGCTGCTCGACCTTGATGGTCTCGCTGATCGACTGCCGGTCGTTGAACGCGGCGGTGCTTCCGATCTGGGCCGCCCGCCACCCGAACAGCGCCGCAAGCACGGTCGCGATGCCGATGAGGAAGGCGATGAGCCATTGCCGGCGGGTCAGGTCCACGGGGGCGCATCCTACCCCGGGGCTGTGGAAGGGATCACACCGGCGCGGCGCCAGGGCCAGGCGGATGATTAGGGTCTGTACCGATCAGTACAGCAACCGGCCCCCGGCCCCCACCAGGAGAGCACGATGTCCGACTATCCCGTCCTGACCGCCGACGACGCCCCCGACGCGAGCAGGGAGACCATGCGCGCCGTCGAGGCCGCCTTCGGTTTCCTGCCCAACCTCCACGGGGTGCTGGCGCACTCGCCGACGCTCCTCAAGAGCTATGCCGCGGTGACGCAGGCCTTCGGCGAGTCGTCGTTCGATGCCGTGGAGCAGCAGGTGGTGCTGCTGTCGGTGAGCTTCGAGAACGAGTGCACCTACTGCGTGGCCGCCCACAGCACGGTCGCCGACATGGTGGGTATGGACGCATCGACCCTCGACGCGATCCGAGCCGGGGGAGACCTGCCGGAGTCGAAGCTCAGCGCCCTGGCGGCCCTGACGCGCGAGATCGTCGCCTCCCGCGGCTATCCGTCCGACGAG
Organism: Miltoncostaea sp.; assembly: GCA_029288175.1. GTDB lineage: Bacteria > Actinomycetota > Thermoleophilia > Miltoncostaeales > Miltoncostaeaceae > JARFPS01. The sequence continues at coordinate 11,370 of JARFPS010000008.1, forward strand.
ACCCTCCGGGCCTTTCGCGAGGCCGGCTACCGGCCCGAGCAGGTGCTCGACGTGATCGCCGGGATCGGTCTCAAGACGATGTCCAACTACACCAACCACCTGGCCCACACGCCGGTCGACGAGCGGTTCGCGGCCCGCGAATGGGCCGGCGCGGGCGCCGGCGCCTAGCGCGCGTCCGCCGCGACCACCGAGCACCACGACGGGGCCGGTGGTCGCGGTGCCACAATCGTCGACGATGAGCACCGACACCTCCGGCACGGGTGACGCGCGCGAGCGCATCGTCGCGGCCGCCGCGGAGTTGATCCACGCCCGGGGGGTGGCGGGGGCCGGTCTGGACGCGATCCTCGAGCGCGCGGGCGCGGGCAAGAGCCAGCTGTACCACTACTTCGACGACAAGGCCGACCTCGTCCGCGAGGCCGAGGCGCTTCAGGCCCGCCGGATCATCGAGCCGCAGATCGCGACCCTCGACGCCGTGCGCACGGGCGAGGACCTGCGCGCCTGGGCCGAGGGCGTGGTCGAGTGGCATCGGCGCGGTGGCACCCCCGGCTGCCCGGTGGGCTCGTTCGTCTCGCACATCGGGTCCGACGGGGAGCTGCGGCGTCGCCTCGACGACACGCTGGAACGCTGGGTTGCGGCCATCGAGGGCGCGATCGAGCGGCTTCAGGCGGCGGGCGAGCTGCCCGCGGGTGACCCGGCCACGGAGGCCCTGCTCATGGCCAGCGTCATCCAGGGGGGAGCGCTCCTGGCGTGCGCCCGCTGCGATGCCGGTCCGTTGCGCGACGCGGTGGAAGCGGCGCTCACGGCCGTGGGGGCCCCGCCGGCGTAGGTCGGTGAGCCGCCCGGACCGGCCGGTGGGGTGTCGGCACCGGCCGGTCCATTCCGAGTCAGGTCTCGGATGGGCAGACGACCAGTGTGGCCCGCATCGGCGATGCGGGCCATGGGCAGTTCCTCGGCCTCGGTGGCGGAGCTACTCGAAGTCGACGTTGATGTTCTGCGGCTCGGTCGCCCCCGGGGTGAAGACCGTCAGCCGCACCGAGTCGCCGCTCTCACCCTGGTCGATCGCGTTGCAGAACGACGCGAGCGAGCCGGGGACGTTCCCGTCCGACCCGTCGAGCGCCGTGCCGTTGACCGCGACGATGAACGCGCGGGTGTCGTTGAACCCGGCCCCGTCGGCGGGCGTGCCCTCGAAGGCGCCGGTCACGACGATCCCCGGCACCACGGGAAAGCCGGCGTTGCGCAGGTTGTCGGCCACGTTCTGGGGCTGTGACACGTAGAGGAAACCCAGACCGGTCCAGCCGATGGACTCGCCCTCGGAGAGGCCCGGAATGATCTCCTTGACTCGCTCGACGCCGATGGCGAAGCCCTGGTTGTCGCGGTCGCCGCGACCGGCCGAGTTCACGCCCACCAGCTCGCTGTTGGTGTTGACCAGCGGCCCGCCCGAGTTGCCGGGGTTGATCGAGGCGTCGGTCTGGATGAGGTTGACGTAGTTCGGCACGTCGTTGGCGATCGGCGCGTCGAAGTTGATGCGCGCCACCGACACGACCCCCTCGGTGGCCGTCAGCCGCGGCTGGCGCGAGATCGATCCGGGGAAGCCCACGGCCACCACGCGGTCGCCCTCGGTGAGGTCGTCCTGGTTGTCGGCCAAGGGGAGGGTCTTGAGGCCGTCGGTGTCGCTCACCCGCAGCAC
>JARFPS010000011.1 GCA_029288175.1 Miltoncostaea sp.
CATCGAGCGCCTGCGCGACCGTCTGGCGGCCGTGATCGTCGAGCCGCGCGTCCAGGCCGCGGCGGGCATGCTGACGCACCCCGACGGCTACCTGCGGCGGGTGCGCGAGGCCTGCGACCGCAACGACGTGCTGATGATCGTGGACGAGGTGGCCACCGGGTTCGGCCGCACCGGGACCATGTTCTCCTGTGAGGCGGAGGGCGTCGAGCCCGACCTGATGACGCTCGGGAAGGGGCTCACCGGCGGCTACATCACCCTGTCGGCCGTGCTGACCAGCGACCGCGTCTACGACGCGTTTCTGGGCGCCCCCGAGGACGGCCGGACCTTCTACCACGGGCACACCTACACGGGGAACCCGCTGGCGGCGGCCGTCGCGCTGGCCAGCCTGGACGTGTTCGAGGAAGAGGACGTGATCGCGGGCCTTCCACCCAAGATCGAGGCGATGGCGACCGCGCTGGCCGAGCACGTCGCGCCGCATCCTCACGTCGGCGACGTCCGTCAGATCGGGATGATGGTGGGCGTCGAGCTGGTGAGCGACCGGGCCACCAAGGAGCTGTTCCCGGTCCAGCGCCAGGCCGGCAACCGGGTGTGCGCGCGCGCCGTCGGGCACGGCGTCGTCATCCGCCCGCTGGGGGACGTCCTCGTGCTGATGCCGCCGCTGGCCATGAGCGTCGAGCAGATCCGGCGCCTGGTCGAGGTGCTCGGCACGTGCCTGACGGAGGAGCTGGGGTGAGCGAGGGGCTCGCATGGCTCCCCCAGGCCCTGGCGGAGCTGCGCGACGCCGACCTGCTGCGCGAGCTGACGTACTGCGCGTCGTCACCCGGGCCCGAGGTGTCGGTCGACGGCGAGCCGCATCTTCTGCTGGCCTCGAACAACTACCTCGGGCTGGCCACCCACCCCGCGGTGCTCAAGGGGGCCCACGACGCGATCGACCGCTACGGGGCGGGTGCCGGGGCGTCCCGCCTGGTGACGGGATCGCTCGATCTGCACCGTCGCCTGGAAGAGCGGCTCGCCGCCCTGAAGTCCTCTCAGGACGCCCTGGTGTTCCCCACCGGCTATCAGGCGAACGTGGGCACAATCCCGGTGCTGGCGGGCCCGGGCGACACCATCTTCAGCGACGAGCTCAACCACGCGAGCATCATTGACGGCTGCCGGCTGTCGCGGGCCGAGGTGGTGCGCTACCGGCATGCCGACCCCGACGCGCTGGAGGACGCGGTGCGCGCGACCCGCTCGACCGGCCGGCGCGTGATCGTCACCGACACCGTCTTCAGCATGGACGGCGACCTGGCCCCTCTGCCGGCCCTCGTCGACATCGCCGAGCGCCACGGGTGCACCCTGATGGTCGACGAGGCCCACGCGACCGGCGTGCTGGGGCCCAGCGGCGCCGGCGCCATCGAGCATTTCGGGCTCGGCGGCCGGGTGCCGGTGGTCATGGGCACCCTCTCAAAGGCCCTCGGCGCCCAGGGCGGATACGTCGCCACCAACCGGGAGCTCGCCGACCTGCTGCGAACCCGGGCGCGCGGCTTCGTCTTCACCACCGCGCTCGCGCCGGCCGCGGTCGGGGCGGCCCTTGCCGCGCTGGACGTGGTCCGCGACGAGCCGTGGCGACGCGAGCGCGTCCACGCGAACGCGAGCCGGCTGTCCGAGCAGGCCCAGGAGCTCGGGTTCCGCGTGCTCCGTCGCGACGCCGCCGTGGTCGGCGTGCTGGTGGGTGAGGCCGCCGACGCCCTGGCGGCCGGCGCCGCGCTGCGGGCCGAGCGGGTGTGGGCGCCGGCCATCCGTCCGCCGTCCGTGCCGCCCGGCACGTCACGCCTGAGGTTGACGGTGATGGCCTCCCACGACGACGGCCATCTCGAGTGGGCGCTGCGCGCGCTGTCCGCGGCCCGCCAGACGGTGGCCGCCTAGTGCCCCGCCGGGAAACGTCCTCCGCGCTCTGCCTCGCCGCAGACCATCGCAGGCCGGCGGGCGGAGGGCCGCCCGCCTCCCATGTCCTCGACCACGGCCATGGGTGCCGTTCTGGCCGTGGCGCCGCGTCCTTGGCCAGCGGGGTTCTCGCGGGCAGGTGGCGCCAACGTCCCCGGGCGTGGCGCTAATGCTGGACGTCCCCGCCATCTTCGTCACCGGCACGGACACCGGCGTGGGCAAGACCGCCGTGGCGGCGGCCCTCGCGCTGGCGGCCGAGGCCGGCGGGCGCCGGGCGGTGCCCTTGAAACCCGCCCAGACCGGCGACGACGGTTCCATCGTCCCCGACGCGCGCTTCGTGCAGATGGCCATCGGCAACGACGAGCCCTACGAGCTCGTGTGTCCGCAGACCTTCCGCGCGCCGTTGGCGCCGTCGGTGGCGGCGGAGATCGAGGGCCGGGAGGTCTCGCAGGAGCCGGTCGAGCGCGCGCTCGACGAGCTGAGCGGGCGCTACGACCTGGTTGTCGTCGAGGGGGCGGGGGGGCTGGACGTCCTCTTGTATTGCGGGGTCTTCTTGTGAGTTCTTTACGAGAGAGTGGTTGTGGCCGTGGTGGTGGCGGCGCGTCCGTCGCTCGGCACGCTCAACCACACCC
>JARFPS010000086.1 GCA_029288175.1 Miltoncostaea sp.
TCCTGCACCAGCGAGGCGAGGACGTCGACGCGCGGCTGCGGTAGCGGCGCCTCGAGCTGCGGGTCGTCGGCCACGTAGACCTTGGCCGCGCCGTACTTCGCCGCCTCGGCGGCCAGGTCGCCCACGCCTGAGCCAAGGAGCACACCGGCCGTGTCCGGGTCGAGCGAAGCCGCCTTGGAGAGGACGCCCAGGGCGCCCTTCGGAATGGTCGAGCCGTTGTGCTCCAGGAAGACGAGCGTGCTCATACCAGCTTCCTTTCCACGAGGTAGTCGAGGAGCTTCTCGGCGCCCGACCCGTCGTCTTCGATGGTGAGTGTCTCGCCGCGCGAGGGCGGGTCCGACAGCGCGCTGACGGTGGTGCGCGAGCCGGCCGTGCCGGCGCTGTCGGCACCGACGCCCAGGTCGGCGAGCGACAGCGTCTCCTGCGGCTTCTTCTTCGCCTGCATGATCCCCTTCAGCGACGGGAACCGCGGCTCGTTGATCGCGTCCGAGACGGCGAGCACCGCGGGCAGCGGCGCGCTGATGCGGTCGTAGCCGAACTCGGTCTGGCGCTTGGCCGACACCTCGCCGCCCGACATGTCGATCTCGGCGATCTGGGAGATGACCGGCATGCGGAGCCGGTCGGCGACGGCCGACCAGAGCACCGCGCCGTCCCCGTCGGAGGCCTGCTGGCCGAAGAGCACCACGTCGGGCTCCTCGCGCTCGAGCGCCTTGGCCAGGACCTTGCTCGTGGCGATGAGGTCGGACCCGACGGCGGCTTCGTCGGTGACGAGCACGGCGCGGTCGGCGCCCATGCCGAGGCCCTTGCGCATCGACTCCAGCGCGCGGTCGGGTCCCATGCTCACCAGCACCACCTCGCCGTCACCGGCCTCCTCCTTCATCCGCAGCGCCGTCTCGACGGCGTTGAGGTCGAAGTCGTTGAGCGACCGGTCTCCCGATCGATCGGCCCGGAGCGTGTCCGGGTCCATGCGCTTGGCCGGACCGGCGTCCGGTACCTCTTTCACGCAGACCGCGATCTTCATCGTGCCCCCTGCACTCAATGCGTTCCGACTCGTGAGAACCTCACGAGCCTACAGCCGACCGGCCCGCCTCGGGCGGGAAACCGCGGGGCGCGGGACAGGTGCCCCCCGCGGCCGGGTCGGCGGTCTCACCCGGTGGCGAGGCCCTCGGCCAGGGATCGGATCAGGCGCACTCCCGCGCCCGTGCCCGCGCCGTCGACCATGCCGGTGCCGGCGATGTCGATGTGACACCAGGGGCGCCCTTCGGTGAACTCGCGCAGGAACTGGGCCGCGTAGACCGCCCCGGCCTCGCGCTTCTTGGCCGCGTTGGCCAGGTCGGCCACCGAGCTGCGGATCAGCGGGTCGTAGCGCTCGTGGAGCGGCATGGGCCACACGAGGTCTCCGCTGTCCTCACCCGCCTGCCTGACGGACTCGGTCCACTCCTCGTCGCTGCCGAACAGCCCGGCGTACACGCTGCCGAGCGCGACGACGATTGCCCCCGTGAGCGTCGCGAAGTCGACCAGGCGGGTCGCGCCCTCGCGGGCCGCGTACGTCAGGGCGTCCGCCATGATCAACCGGCCCTCGGCGTCGGTGTTGATCACCTCGATCGTCGTGCCGTTCATCGCGGTGACGACATCGCCCGGCTTGGTGGCCGATCCGTTGATCAGGTTCTCCGTCGCGGGGATGACCGACAGCAGATTCACCGGCAGCCCCAGCTGCGCGACCAGGGCGGTGCCCTCGATGACCGCGGCGCCGCCGCCCATGTCCATCTTCATCTCCTCCATGCCACCCGAGGGCTTGATGGAGATGCCGCCGCTGTCGAACGTGACGGCCTTGCCGACCAGGCCCAGCAGCTCCCCGCCGGCGGCTGAGGCCGGGGAGTAGCGCATCACGATCATCGCCGGAGGCTGGTCCGAGCCCCGCGTCACGGACAGCAGCGCGCCCGCGCCCATCCGCTCGAGTCGGCGTCGCTCGATGACCGTGACCTTCAGGCCCTCGATGCCCTCCGCGAGCCCGCGCGCGTGGGCGGCCAGGTCGGAGGGTGTCAGGTGGTTGGCCGGGGTGTTCGAGAGGTCGCGGGCCCGGTGGACCGCGGCGACCGTGGCGTCCACGGCGGCCAATTGCGCGCTGCGGACCGCTCCGGAGTGGACGGCCACGCGCTCGAGCTTCGGGCGCGCGGCGGCCTCTCCGGTGCGGAACCGGTCGAACCGGTAGGCGGCCGCGCCGAGCCCCTCCAGCAGCCCGAGGACCTGATCGGCCGTGGCGTCCTCGGGGGGGGCGAGCACCACCCGCCGTGACGTGCCGAGCCTCCCCGCGGCGGCCTCGCCGGCGGCGCGCCAGTCGGCCGCGGCGCCGGTGTCGCCGACGCCCACGGCGATGATCAGCGGGGCCCCGAACCGCGACCCGCCCCGGAATGCCACGGCGGAGCCGGCTGAGGCCTCGAGCTCGCGCGCCTTGAGGGAGATGCCGATGGCGCCGCGCAGCCCGCGGTCGACGGTCTTCGCGCGGCGGTCGAGCGCGCCGGGGTCGGCGACGCAGACGACGAGGGCGTCGGCCCGTGCGGCCAGCGGGTCGGCGGATCGGCGGAGGGTGCTCTTCATGATGATCCCGGCGTCGGGGTGGGGTCCGAGGGCAGCATAGGGCCCGCGTGTCGGCGAAGGCTCGGCGACGGCGCTACGCTGTGGGGAGCCCGATCACGAGGGACCACGGAGAGACAGCGCATGAAGACCGACATCCACCCCGACTACGTCACCGCGACGGTGAGCTGCTCGTGCGGCAACCGGTTCGAGACGCGGTCGACCACGCCGGAGATCCGCGTCGAGATCTGCAACGTCTGCCATCCCTTCTACACGGGTAAGCAGAAGCTGGTCGACTCGGGCGGCCGCGTCGAGCGCTTCCAGCGCAAGCTCGCGCGCAGCAAGCGCGGCTCCTGAGCGGCCGCCCCGGGCGGTGGGGGCCGATCCCGCGCGGGCCACGCTCGCGCGCCTCGTCGAGCGCATCGAGCGTTCGCGCGACGAGCTGACCGAGCAGCTCGGCGACCCGGACCTGCCGTCGGACCGCGCCCGCTTCGCCGAGGTCAGTCGCCGCTTCGCCGGGCTCGGCGAGGCTTTCGAGCTCTCCGAGGCGTTCCGCGCGGCCGAGTCGCAGGCCCACGAGGCCGAGGAGATGCTGGCCGACGACGACGACCCCGAGATCCGGGAGCTGCTCCGCGACGCCGAGGCCGAGATCGAGGCGCTCGCCCCGCGCATCCGCGAGGCGATGATCGAGCCCGATCCGAACGACGACAAGGACACCATCGTCGAGATCCGCTCGGCGGCCGGCGGCGAGGAGGCGGCGCTCTTCGGGCGCGACCTGCTCGACATCTACACCCGCTACGCCGAGAGCCGCGGCCTGAAGGTGGAGTTGATGTCGGTCAGCGAGGCCGAGGCGGGCGGGCTCAAGGAGGCCACCTTCGCGGTGAAGGGCCGCGGCGCGTACGCCGTCTTCAAGCACGAGGCGGGTGTGCACCGGGTGCAGCGGGTCCCGGCCACGGAGAGCCAGGGGCGCGTGCACACGAGCACGGCCACGGTGGCCGTG
>JARFPS010000103.1 GCA_029288175.1 Miltoncostaea sp.
GTGCAGAACCTCGTGCTGAATGCGGTGGAGGCCATGCCCGACGGAGGCGACGTGACCGTGCGGACGCTCGTGCGCGAGGGTCGCGCCGTCATCGAGGTCGAGGACACGGGCGAGGGCATCGACCCGGCCATCCGCGAACGCATCTTCGAGCCGTTCTTCACGACGAAGGGCGGGCGCGGCCACGGCCTCGGTCTCGCGATCTGCTGGAGCATCGTGAACCGCATGGGCGGGACGATCGACATCCGTCCCGCCTCCGAGCGCGGCACGGTGTTCGTCCTCGACATGCCCGCGGCACCGGAGAGCGTGACCGACGCACGCGAGGCCCCCACCGCATCGGCGCCGCAGTCGGCGTCCGGTGCAGTCCGCGTCCTGCTCGTCGACGATGACGACAGCGTGCGCGAGGTGATCGGCTTCATGCTCGAGGCCCTCGAGCACGAGGTCACCTTCGCGGACAGCGGCGACGCGGCGCTGCGCGCACTCGACGCCGGCACGTTCGACGTCCTCGTGACCGACCAGTCCATGCCCGGCATGAACGGTCTCGCGCTTGCCGCGGCCGTGCGCGACCGCGCGCCGGATCTCCCGCGCGTGCTGCTGTCGGGTCAGAACCCGAAGCACCTCGCCGCGGAGGCCGAGGGGCTGTTCGCCCGCGTGCTCGCCAAGCCCGTCACGACGGAAGCCCTCGGCACGGCGCTCCGCGAGGTGCTCGCCGGACGCTCGCGGTCGTAGACGCTAGCGATCGCCCGCGAAGCGATCCGTGCCGTCGGTGAGGTGCATGAGGCCGCCGGCCGTACGCACCTCGCGGGCGTAGAGGATGCCTTCGATGGTGGCATCGGTCGCGTGCAGCTCGATGGTGCCGAGCGGTGCGGCGATCTCGCCACGCAGCGTGCTCTGGTGGGAGCGGACCGACACGTCACCGGTGTAGGCCAGCACGAGCGTGTTGTGGTAGTAGCCCGTCGCGTCCAGGCGGTGCCCCTTGAAGGTGACCTTGCCCGTCGCGGACACGAACGTCCAGGTGCCCTTGAGGCCGCTGGTCTCGACCGTGATGTCGCCCTCGGCGAACACGAGACCGGACGGCGGCGGATTCGCATCGGTGAACGACACGTCGCCGGCGTAGTAGGCCCCGAGGATCTGGGCCAGGGTGCGCGTCCAGTCGACGTCGGCGCTCGGGCGCGGCGACGTCACCGAGGTCACCTTGGCGATCTGCCCGATCTGCACGTTGCCCTGGAGGTCGAGGTCCTTGGCGTAGGCCACGGTGTCCATCATGTGCTGACCGCCGGAGACGTGCACGTCGGAGAGCGAGGAGACCGCGCCGGAGACGAGGCTCTGACCGCTCTGGACGCGCGCGCCCTGCTGGTCGGCGTCGGTGGACGTGACGGTGTTGTCCTCCCAGACGGTGTACCGATCCATCTCGTGACCGATCATGGCCTCGACGGCCTTGACGCGGGCAGCGAACTGGGTGGACGTGTAGCAGTACACGTTGGCGAGGTGCTTCGGCAGGCCGTCCTCGTCGACGCCGAAGACCTGACCGACGGTCGGCAGCATCTCCTCGGGCGCGGGTGCGCCGAACTCGGGGAAGAACCAGTCGAACTCGACGCCGGCGAGAGTGCCGTCCTGCCACCAGTCGTGGATCTGGCCGCGGCTCTCGAGCACGGCGCGGCGTAGGAACGACTTCGAGAGGGCGCGCAGCTCCGCGGTGCGGCGCGCGTCGCCGTGGCCGTCGTTCTGCATGATCACGAGCAGGCCGCTGCGCGGGAACTCGCACACGTCGCAGTTGAGGTCGGGCTCCGGCTGCTCGCTGATGTCGGCGTCGCGCCAGTCGGACTGGGTGTTGGCCCAGTCTGAGTCGACGGGCTCCCAGTCCTGGTAGGTGTCACCCCAGGCGTCGTTGTGGCTGTCCCACTGATCGCCCAGCGGCGGGCCGTTGTCGAAGATGTCGGGGTCGGCGGGGATGGGCTCGAAGACAACGCCGTCGGTCGGCTCGGGCCCGGGGTCGGGGCTGGGTGTCGGCGTCGGCGTCGGGGTGGGCGCGGGCGTCGGCGCCGGGGGCGTGCCGCCGACGGGGATCACGACGACCTCGTCGCTCCCGCCGCTCGAGCCGCCGCCCCCGCCGCAGGCGGGAAGGATCGCGAGCACGACGGCAAGCGCGCACGACGCGAGCAGCCGCTGCACATGCAGCGTGCCTCGCGTGTTCCTGTGCGTGCTTCGCAAGCACGTGTTCATGTCTGCACCTCACCACCGATCGGCGTGGCGCGGGCCCATCCCGGGACTCGCGCGCGCCCAGATCCTAGGGACTTGGCGCATTCGGGGCCGACCGCTTCGGTCGTTCCCGGCGCGCCCTGGGAGCCCAAAAATCACAAGTCCCTGCGGGAAAATGACTTACGGCCGCGCCCCTTCATCAAGGTTCCTTGACGAAAAGTGCAGTTCGGTCTCGAAGCGACCGATAGAGGGCGTTACGGGGCGGCCCGCACGCAGCGCAGGCCGACCCCCTGCAGCGGCATCCAGCCCGGCACGAGCCGCGCATCGCTCACCAACGCGTCCGCCGGCGGCGAGAGATACGAGCCGCCCATGACGAACCACCCCGACGCGCCGCGCAGCACGCCGAGCGTGTCGGTGAAC
>JARFPS010000185.1 GCA_029288175.1 Miltoncostaea sp.
CCAAGCTGCGCCACGTCCCGCCGGCAACCGAGGTTACCAGCGGGCCTGACGCACCCCTTCGAGGCTCAGGCGGCGGCCTTCTCGACCTTCTCCGCCTTCTCGGCCTCGCGGGCCGCCCGCTTCTCGGCGCGGACGACCGCCGCGTCGACGATCTCGTCGATGCGGGTCTCGGCGTCCTCGGATCCGATCGCCCAGACCTCGGCCAGCTCCTCGGCAAGCAACGACTGGGCCTTGCGGCGCAGCAGGTGCTCGCTGGAGCTGATCTTGCCCGAGCGGTCCAGGCCCAGCAGGTCGCGGACCACCTCGGCGGTCTCGACCGCCTCGCCCTGCTTCAGCTTGTCCTCGTTGCGCTGAACGCGGTGACTCCACAGGCCACCCTGGCGCTCGGGATCCTTGCGCAGCGCCCGCACGACCTTGTCGGCCTGCTTCTCGTCGATGACGGGCCGCAGGCCGGTGTTCATCGCGTGGTCCACCGGCACGTGCGTGACCATGCCGCTGCGGAAGCGAATGACGTAGTACTCGCGCGTCTCTCCGAGCACCTCTCGCTTCTCGCGGCGCTCGATCTCACCGACCCCGTGGGTCAGGTAAACGACGGTGTCCCCGATCTTGAACATTCTTCCCCCGAAAGCTCGTCCCCTGCGGGTATCGGCAAGGCGGACGCTCGGCACAATGCTGCGTCGGACGCCGTGCCTGAGAAGGGTAGCGCCATGGGAGAACCCCCGCCGTGTCGGGGCATTAAGGAACGGCGAGCGTAGGCTTAAGGGGTGGCCGAACGCGTGGATGTCGTCGTGGTGGGCGCCGGACCCGCCGGGTCCACCGCCGCGCGCGACATCGCCGCGTCGGGAGGCCGGGTGGTGCTGCTCGACCGAGCCACGTTCCCGCGCGACAAGCCGTGCGGAGGCGGGCTGACCCGCCGCGGTGTCCGGCTGCTCGACGTCGACGTCGAGCCCGTCGTGGAGCGCTCGGTGTCGGCCGTGGAGTTCCGGTTCCGCTTCGGCCCCCGGGTGCTGCACCGCTCCGATGGCCCCATGGTTCTGATGACCCGTCGCAGGGCGCTGGACGTCTTCCTGGTGGAGCAGGCCACGGCACGGGGGGCCGAACTGCGCGAGGGCGTGCGCGTGCGGTCGGTGGAGCTCGACGAGGGCGGGGCGACGATCCGCCACGACGGAGGAGCACTGCGGGCCGATGCGGTCATCGGTGCCGACGGCGCCAACGGCGTCTCGCGACGGGCGCTCGGCCTGGACCCCCCTCCCCTGGGCACGGTCGCCTTCGAGGGCAACGTCGACCTTGACCGCGTGCGCATGCCCCACGACCGCATGCTCTTCGAGGTCGGCACGGTCCCCGGGGGCTACGGCTGGGTGTTCCCCAAGGGCGACCACGCCAACGTCGGAGTGTGGGGGTGGAAGGGCGAGGGGCCGCGCCTCCGGGCCCACCTGGACCGGCTCTGTGCCGCCCACGACCTGCGTGCGGACGAGCTGTCCGACCTGCGCGGCCATCACATCCCCCTGCGACGCGCCGGCGCGCCGGCGGCCAGAGGGCGGGCCGCGCTCATCGGCGACGCGGCGGGGCTCGCCGACGCCGTGTCGGGAGACGGGCTGTTCGAGTCGTTCCTGAGCGCCCGACTCGCCGCCGATGCGGTGGGCGACCTGCTGGCCGGGCGGGCCGGCGACCTGCACGGGTACGGCCGATCCCTCGGGGAAGCCCTCCGCCACCACACTCCGATGAGCTGGGGCGCGAAGGCCATCATGGAGCGGGCCCCCCGCCTGTCGTTCGCCATGGTGCGGCCGCCGGCGGCGGGCAGGGCCATGATCCGCCGGGTCAGCGGCGACACCGGCGGTCATCGCTCGGGGCTGGGAGTCGGCCGGGCGCTCGAGCGGGTGGCCCGCCGCGCGGCCCTGGCTACCGACGCCGGCTGAGGAGCGCGCCCAGCACGGCGCCGAAGAAGGCGTGCATCACCGTCTCCTGCGCGAACACGCGACCGTCGGTCAGAAGGGGGCCCAGACGTCCCGACCGCCGATCGGGGTGGACACGGTCCAGCACGCCCATGACCGGCCAGACCGCCACGTTCTCGACGCTGGCCGCCGCGACCCCCGCGCCGGGCGTCCGCACTCCGGCCAGCGCGGCCATCGCGCCGAACGCCGCCCCATTGGCCAGGTGGACGCCCAGGCCGACCAGCGGCCACGCCCGCCTGCGGGTGACGAGTCGGCCGAGCAGCGACACGTCCGTGTAGCCGGTGCCCATGATCCTGCTCGCCGCCGGATCGAGGGCCGCCCAAGCCATGGCCGCAGCGGCGCCGGCGACTGCGCCGCGACAGGCCGTCGCGGCGGCTCCGGAGCCAGCCGGGAGGTCCGGATCATCGGTCTGCATGACGCGATGCTAGAGGCCCGATCACGCCGATGGGGGCCCGGAGCAGCCGTCCAGCCACTAGCCTTAGCGGGTCGCACCCCGACCACGGAGACCCGATGGGCGACGATCTGGATACCCGGCTGGTGGACTGGATGGCGGAGCACCGCCCCGCCCTGGACGAGTACATGGCCCAGGAAGGGTCGCGCGCGGTGCACCTGGAGTTCATCGCCGCCGAGGGGGGCGAGCTCCCGACGCGCGAGCTTCGCCTGTCCCGCGCCCGCGGCGCGAGCGCCCGTGCCTGGCTGCGTCATCTCGCCCGCGCCCTCGAGGCCTGCTGGGACGGAGGTCGTGAGGGGCTGGCCGACGACCTGGAGAAGTGGGCGCTCGACCACTGGGAGCGGCTGGAGGCGCTGGAGCTCGAGGAGCGGGCCGTGCTGGAGCGGGTGGGACGCGGCGACCCGGCGAGAGACGACCGACACGTCACGCTGGCGGCGCACATGCGCCTGTTCGCCGAGGCCGTGGGAGCGGTGGCGGAGCCCGACGGCCGGAGCGGGCCGGAGTTGTCGCGCGAGACCGCGGCGTTCACCCGCGAACACGCGTCCCGGCTGGCCGAACTCGAGGCCGAAGCCCGCGAGAGCTGGGCGCGCGACGCCGTCGAGCAGGAGCCGATGACCAAGGCCTCTCAACCCGAGGCCGACGAGACCCGCGTGGCCGAGGCCGCCGCCGTCTGGGCGCACGTGCGGCTGCTGACCGCGGCCCTGGCCGAGCTGCTCGGCCCTCAGACGGCGTCCACCGCCTGATCCACCCTCGGGCGCCGCGACCCGCGGCGCCGCTCAGGCGGGCTCCGAGTCCCCCGAGCTGTCGGCTTCGAGGGGCACGCGGCGACCCTCGACCAGCAGGGCGCCGTTGAGCACCTCCCACTCGCGGCCGAGCCGGGCCAGGGCGAGCTCCACGCGGGCCTCGCCGCGCGGTCCCGCCACCTCGGCGACCACGTTGGCCTGGCCGTGCCCGCGGCCGGTGGAGCCCGGAGGCATACCCACCTCCACAGGCTCTCCGACGGCCTCGACCACCTGCGGGTGCCGGGCCAGATAGCCCTCCACCCCACCGCCGGTGGCGTCGCCGCGCCGGCGCCAGGCCTGGAAGGTGACGATGGCCGCATAGCCGATGAAGGCGTAGGCGAGCACGCCGAACACCAGATACTCGTCGTCCCTCGACCCGCCCGTCTGCCGCACGACGACCCAGGCGATCGCGGCGATGCCGACGAGCACCGCCCCGCCCAGTGCCACACGGCGGGTCCAGCTCTGCATCACGCCGACTGCCAGAGCTCCGCCAGGCGGGCGAGCGTGGACCGGTAGCGACTCACCGCCTCGTCGCGCCCCACCATCTCGAGGCTCTCGTAGATCCCGGTCGAGACGAGCTGCCCGGTCAGGGCGATGCGCTGGGGTTCCAGGAAGTCGCGCGCGGCCTCGCCCAGGATGTGGAGCTGGTCGGAGAGCTCTTCGCGGAGCCGCTCCACGGTGAACTCCTCCAGCGTCTCGATGCGGCCGAGCCCGGCGCCGATGACCTGCACGGAGTGCTTCACGTCCTTGGTGACGACCTCCCAGGCCTCCGGCTCGATGTCGTGCGGACGGAACAGCCAGCCGGCCAACCCGTCGTAGTCGCCGAGCGTCCCAAGCTTGCGCTTCACGGCCGGGGCGCTCCGCCGCGCGATCTCCTCGGCCCCGTCGCCACGCTCCGCCAGGTACCCGGTGTCGGTCAGGTAGGCCACCAGGATGTCGGCGAACTCGTCGTCCGGCGTGGTGCGCAGATAGCGGCCGTTGAGCACCTCGAGCCGCTTCATGTCGAACACGGCGGGACTCTTTGAGACCCGGGCGATGGAGAACTTCTCCACCAGCTCCTCGGGCGTGAACATCGTGGTCTTGTCGTCGTAGCTCCAACCGCATAGGGCCAGCGCGTTGAGCGCCGCGATCGGAAGGAAGCCCGCGGACTCGAGCTCCTCCACGGAGGCCGCCCCGTGCCGCTTGGACAACCGCTTCTTGTCGGGACCGAGGATGAGCGGGATGTGCGCGTACTCCGGGGGCTCGTGGCCCAGCGCCCGCATGATCATCATCTGCTTCGGCGTGTTGCTGATGTGGTCCTCACCGCGCACGACGTGCGTGATGCCCATCTCGGCGTCGTCCACCGCCGCGGCCAGGTTGTACGTGGGGCTCCCATCCGAGCGGGCGACCACGAAGTCCTCGATGGCCGCGTGCTCGAAGGTCACGGTGCCGCGCACGTAGTCGTCGATCTCGGTGCGGCCGGCGGTGTCGACGGCGAACCTCCAGACGGGCTCGCGGCCCTCGGCGCGCAGGGCGTCCAGCTCGTCCTCGGTGTGGTCGCGACGACCACGAACCACCGGCGCCCGCTTGTCGGCACGCGCCGCGGCGCGCTGCGCCTCGAGCTCCTCCTCGGTCTCCCAGGCGGCGTAGATCGCGCCCTCCTGGCGCAGCCGCTCGACGGCGGCCTGATGCGCCTGGCCCCGCTCGCTCTGGCGCAGCGGGCCCTCGTCCCAGTCGAGGCCCAGCCAGGTGAGGGCACGGAGGATCTCGGCCTCGCTCTCGGGCGTCGAGCGCTCGCGGTCGGTGTCCTCGACCCGGAGCACGAACGTGCCGCCGGTGTTCCGCGCGATGAGCCAGTTGAACAGCGCCGTGCGGGCACCGCCCACGTGCAGGCTGCCCGTCGGGCTCGGCGCGAAGCGGACCCTGGCCGGCACGTCGATGCCCCGCCGCTTCGGTTTCCCCTTGCCCACCCACTCAGGATAACGACGCGCGCGTAGGATGGCGCGATGCGTTTCGGCGCCCACGTCTCCAGCAGCGGCGGCATCAGCAACGCCATCGACCGCGGCGCGGCGATCGGCTGCGAGAGCCTGCAGGTGTTCACCCACAACCCGCGCACCTGGAAGCCCATCAACCACAAGGACGCGGAGATCGAGGGCTTCCGCAGCAAGGCCGCCGACGAGGGCATGGGCCCGCTTGTGAGCCACGGTCTCTATCTGATCAACCTCGGCGCGCCCGACAAGGAGGTCCCCACCGGACCGCCCGGCAAGCCGGCCACCAAGACCCGCAACATCTACCGCGCCTCGGTCGAGAGCCTGATCCAGCACATCGAGATCGGGCACGCGCTCGGCCTGGAGGGCATCGTGCTCCACGTGGGCTCCTCGAAGGGCAGCTCCGAGGACGAGGCCATCGGGCGCATCGGCGAGGGGATCCAGGAGGCCCTCGAGACGGCCGACGGCGACACCTCGATCTACCTCGAAAACACCGCCGGGGCGGGCGACACGATCGGCCGCACCTTCGCCCAGCTGCAACGGGTGTTCGCCGCGGCGGGCGAGTCGGATCGGCTCGGCTTCTGCCTGGACAGCCAGCACCTGTTCGCCTCCGGCTACCCGGTGCACGAGCCCGGCGGCATCGACCGCGTGGTCGACGAGTTCGACGGCGAGGTGGGCCTGGAGCGGCTGCGCTGCCTGCACCTGAACGACAGCAAGACGCCCTTCGGGTCCAACCGCGACCGCCACGAGAACCTGGGCGACGGCGAGATCGGCCCGGAGGGCATGCGCAGCATCCTGGGCTGCCCGGCGCTGCAGGGCCTGCCGGTGGTGCTCGAGGTGCCCGGCCTGGAGGGCAAGGGCCCCGATCAGGAGAACATGGATCGCGCGCGCCGCTTCCACGAGGAGGGGCTGGCCGCGCGCTGAGGCAGCGGCGAGGCCGGCTTCGCGCCGACCCCGTCCGCGCGCGATGGCTACACGGTGCCGGCGGCTGCCTGCGGCTCGTCCTTCAGCCGCGTCAGCAGGTCGGCGATGTCGGCGAGCTCCTCCTCGAGGTCGCGCTGGCGCTCCTCCAGGAACTCCAGCTGCTCCTCGCGGCTCGGCACCCGACCGCGAGAGCCGCGGCCGCACCGGCCGCGATGACGTCGTCCTCTCATTCGTTCACCCCCTTCCCCGGATAGCGATCGAGGAACGTGGAGACGATCCGGCCGGCCTCGGCGAGGCCGGCGGCCCACGTGTCGAGGAGGCGCCTGCCGTCCTCGGTGAGCCGGTAGACGCGCTTCGCGGGCCCGTCCTCCCCCTCGGTCCATTCGGAGGAGACGATGCCCTCGCGCTCCAGCGAACGGAGCAGGCGGTACAGATTGCCCATGTCGACCCGCCGGGCATCGCCCGTCACGTCGGGCAGGTCCTCCACCAGCTCGTAGCCGTGGCGCTCGCGCTCGGCCAGCAGCAGGAGCAGGGCGGGCTCGATGAACCGCTCGATCCGCGCCTGCACCTCCCATACCCCGGGCTCGACGAGGCGCCGGCAGCGGGCCCCCGGCCCGCCCCCGCGACCCCGCCGACCGTGGCCGCGCCTCACGCGCGGCCCCGCGGCATCCACTGACCGTCGATCGTCGTCACTAGATGTAACTTACATATGTCAAGTACTGCGCGCCCGTGCCCGGACCGACTCGCGGTGCGAGCGGGCTCAGACCACGATGATCAGGGCGATCGCGGCGACGCCCAGCAGCACCGCGAACCCACTCAGGACGACGGCCCAACGCCCGTCGAGCGGCGCGTAGCGACCGTTCTCGATCGCCGCGAGCACCTCGCGGCGGCGGTACTCACCCGCAAGCAGGGCGCCCACGCCGAGGGCCCCGAACCCGACGCCCAGCACCACGAAGGGCCACTCCGGGCCGTCGGTGACCTGCGGCACCAGCTCCCCCACCGCGATGGCCAGAGCCAGCGCGGCGAGGCCGCTGCGCCACCAGGCGAGGTAGGTGCGCTCGCCGGCCAGCAGCGTGCGCCGCAGCGCCGACCCCGGCTCGGGCCGCTCGATGTCGATCGGTGATTCCCGGCGCG
Source organism: Miltoncostaea sp. (assembly GCA_029288175.1). Classification (GTDB taxonomy): domain Bacteria; phylum Actinomycetota; class Thermoleophilia; order Miltoncostaeales; family Miltoncostaeaceae; genus JARFPS01. Next base: position 7,211 of record JARFPS010000185.1, read on the forward strand.
CCACCACGCCATCTTGGCGCACGCGCGGTTTCGCCGCGCGTCGCGACCGTCAGACGATGGCCGTCTCGGGGCTCTCGTCCACGTCGGGCGTATCGTCCTCGACGGGCGGCGGGTGCACCAGCAGCACCGGACAGGGGGCCGAGTAGGCGATCGCCGACGCGAAGCTGCCGAGCATCGCGCGCTTCACCCTCCCCCGGTGCGCGGCCGCCACGATCAGGTCGACACCGGCGCTCTCGGCGTACTCGCGCGCCGCGACGGGAGCGTGCCCCGACAGGATGATCGGCCGGGCGCCCACGATGGGCGCCGCCTTGACGCGGAGCCACTCCTGCGCCTCGCGATACAAGCTCTGCGGGCTCGGCAGAGGCCCGTAGGGCCCCATGGTGAGCCAGAGGGGCTCGGGCGCGACGTGCACGATGTCGAGGCGCTCGGCACCGAACAGGAACAGGCGCGTGCCCTCGGCGATCACCGACTCGAAGGCCTCGTCGCGCGCGACCAGGCAGGCGATGTTGCGGTAAGGGGCGCTCATACCTGCTCGTGGAAGATACCCGCCGGACCGACCGCGATCCCCACATCTGCAGGTCGCCCCGGCGGGCAATCACTACGCTAGGCCGCGATGGGCCGGATTCCGACCGCACGTTTCCGCACCGTCAGTGCGGAGATCCTCGGACGCCCGGTGCGCGCCCTCTCGCGACACTCCGAGAACCCGACAAAGGATGGTGCGTTGTGAGGCTCGCCGATGTCATGGCGCAACACCCCCTGACCGTCGACCCCTCGACCCCGGGCAACGAGCTCGCGGAGCTGATGGAGACGGCGCGGATCCACCACCTCCCCCTGCTCGACGGCGACCGACTGGTGGGCCTGTGGCTGGCGAGCGAGTCGGGCCCGCTCGTGCTGGTCGGCCCGGAGCGCGTGGAGGAGATGGACGCCGACGACGACGCCGCGGCGGCGATGCGGGCCCTGTTCGCCGGAGCAGACGCCGTGATCGCGCGCACGGACGGGCACGTGGTCGGGCTGCTGACCCAGGCCGACGTGATGAAGCTGGTGCAGAACGCCCTGAGCCGCGGCCTGGGCGAGCGCGAGAACGCGCCGGTGACGATCCGCCTGGTGGGGCCCGCCGGGGCGGGCAAGAGCACGTTGCTGATGCGCACCATCCCCCTGCTTCGCACCTGCGACGTCGGCGTCGTGGGCGGCGAGGCCCTGGCAGCGCGCCCCGCCCCGGCCGATCACATCGAGGGCGCCCCACTGGTCGTGGAACCCCACAGCGAGCGTGACGACGCGCTCGCCCGAGCCATCCGCGGCCTCGGCGACGTACAGGTGGCGTTCGTGGAGGGCCGCGACGAGCTGCCCAGCACGGCCATGCGGCCCGCCTGCGACTACATGGTGGTCGTGGTGCCGGCCGACGCCGTGGGCACGGTGAGCGCGGAACTGCTCCGGGTCGCCGAGGCCGTGGTGATCACCAAGCTCGACGTCGCCCCAGAGGGCTTCGACCTCGCCCTTCAGCGCGACCGGCTGCGCCGCGAGGCACCCCATCTCGAGGTCTTCGGCGTGGCCGCCGCCACCGACAATCGGGGTCTGGCGGCGTGGAGGCGCTGGCTGCGCGGCAGGGTCCTTCCCCGACGCCACTGAGCGACCCCATCAGGGTGCGGGTTTCCCGCAGTCTAATGGCGGGCCCTGCGCGTCCCCTCGGACGCCGAGGCGGTCGATGTTACGCCCATGCCTATTGGAGAGGTCTTTCTGTACGGAGTCTGGGTCGCGCTCGCCGTCGCGACGCTGCTGGCGATGATGGTCGTCATGCGGCATCACGACGCCTGAGGGCGCTCCCGACCTCCACCATCGCTCTGATCCGCCGGTAGCGGGCGAACGCGTCGGGCGACGAGCCCGGCGCGTCACCGCATCGGCCCTCGTCACCTGACGGTCGTGCGTGCGCGTGACATCTTCCGCGCACCGACCCCACCCGCATGGTCATGATCGACAGATCCCGCACAACGTGCGAGATTGTGGGCCATGACCACCACCCCGCCCGCGGCCGACAGCGTTCAGGCCGCCCGCCTGCTGAGCGAGCTCGGCGTGGCGCTGGTCGAAGCGGGCGATCTCGGTGAGTTGCTGCAGCGCCTCGCCGACGCCGCTCGCGAGATCGCCGGCGCGCGCTATTCGGCGATCGGCGTGCTGAACGACGAGGGCACGGGGCTCAGTCAGTTCATCACGTCCGGCATGGACGAGGCCGCCGTCCGGGGGATCGGCGACCTGCCCCGCGGCCGGGGCCTGCTCGGCACGATCATCACCGAGCGGCGGGCCGTCCGCGTCGACGACATCCCGGCCGACCCGCGCTCGGCGGGGTTCCCCGCCGGACACCCCCCGATGACCTCGTTCCTGGGACTGCCCATCGTGCTGGCGGACCGGGTGTTCGGGAACATCTACGTCACCGACGCCGAGAGCGGCGCGTTCACCGACGCCCACGAGCGCCTGCTGGAGACCCTCGCCGCCTACGCCGCGCTGGCGGTACGCGGAGTGCAGATCCGCGACGAACGGCAGCGTTGGATCGACGACCTGGAAGAGATGTGCTCGATCACGGGGGCGGTCGGGCGCATGCTCGACACCGCGGAGCTGCTGCCCGAAGCCGCGCGGCGCAGTCGCGCGCTGCTGCGATGCGACACCGTGGGCGTGGGGCTGCTCGACGACGCGGGCGCCCTGCACTTTCCGTATGCGCACGGCGCCCATGCCCTGCACCTCGAGGCGCTTCGTCTGAGCGGCGGCGGGCTGGGTGCGGCGCGAAGCGCCCTGCGCGAGGCGATTCCCGACGCGACCTCGATCGTGGAACCGCTGGCGGTCCAGGGGCGCACGGTGGGGGCCCTCGTCGTGGTGGGACATCGCGACGATGACGGTTGGCAGGGGCGCATCATCGAGGTCCTCGCGCAGCACATCGGCGTGGCGGTGGCGAACGCCAGCGCCATGTCCGAGCAGGAGGCGCGCCTCGAGGAGCAATCCGAGCAGCGCCTGCGCGAGGTGCGGGAGCTCATGGAGCAGGAGGTCCGCTCGCGAACGCTCGCCGCCCAGGAGGACGAGCGATCGCGCGTGGCGCGCGAGCTCCACGACGAGGCGGGCCAGCTGCTGACGGGCATCGGGTTGCGCCTGAAGGCGCTGGAGGCGGGCGCCGAGCCCGAGGCCGCCGCGGAGCTGTCGGAGCTACGGAGACACGTGCGGGATGCCCAGGGGTCCATGCGCCAGATTCTGCGCCGGCTACGGCCGGTCGATCTGGAAGCGGGCCTGCGCCACGCGATCGTCGAGCTGTCGGGGCGAATCGAGGAGACCGGGCAGTGCGTCGTCGGCGTGCAGATCTCCGATCTGCCGCCGATGAGCGACGAGGTGGAGCTCGTCCTGTTCCGCGCCACCCAGGAGGCCCTGACCAACGTGGCGCGCCACAGCGAGGCCTCCCGCGCCGGTGTCGCCCTGACCGCCTTCGGCGAGCGCCTGCGGCTGACCGTGGAGGACGACGGGGTCGGTTTCGACCCGAGCGCGGCCACGGATCGCTTCGGGCTCGGCGGCGTGGCGGAGCGGGTCGCGCTGGTCGGCGGTTCCCTGCGCTTGCAGTCTGCCCCGGGCGCCGGAACGTCGGTGACCGTCGACGTCGAGGCCTGCGGGCCGGTTGGGACCCAGGGCGTGCCACCCGGACCGTCGACCGAGGGGCACGGCTAACCCGAAACCCGAGACCGGGGGATTCCACCCCTCGGTGGGCAGCGACCCCGTAGGCACGCCGCCCCGTCGGAGCAACGATGCGGCTGTGATGAACGAGCCGCCTTCTCCCACGGGGCTCCGGTATTCACCGGCGCCGGACCACGTCGACGACCTGCACGCCGTCGCGACGACGAGCGATCCGCTAGGCGTCCTGAGCGCCTACCTCGACTTCGCCGAGGCGGGGCAGCACCGCGCCGTGGCTCGAGCAGAGCGGGCCGTGCGCTCGCTCGCCGACTCGCCTCCCCCGAGCATGCCGCGCACCACATGGCGCGCACTGATCGACGTGGCGGTCGGCGAGCTGTGCGGGCTTGCCCTGCGCGCGCCGGACGCCGGGGAGCGAGCCCGGGCGATGTTCGTCTCGCTACGGGACGGAACCGGCGTGGACGTGCCGCTCGCCGTCTCGACTCCGAACGTCGTCGCGATCGCCGAACACCCCTACGTCCGCGTCCTGCTGGACGCGGCGCCACCGAGCCGGCCCGTCGCGGTGGTCCGCACCAGCCGATCGGGCATCGTCCTCAAGGAGCTGTTCGGCGACAGCGTCCGGGCCCAGTGGACGCTGCCGTTCCCGCAGGGGCGGTCGTCGGAACCGGCGACGGAGGGGCCCGGACGTTCGCCCGCGGAGCCCGAGCCGGGTGGGCCTGTCCAGGGAGACCTGATCAGGAACCGGCGCGCAGAGCACATCCACGCCGCCATGGCCGACACCGTCGAGAGCATCGCCGCCATGGCGGGCCGCCGCACGTGGCGAGCGGTGGTGGTGTGGGGGAACGCCGAAGACGGCCCGGAGCTCGCCGAGCGCCTCCGTGCCCGGGGCGTCGATCCATGCCTGCTCGCCAGCGACGTCGACGCCCACTCGGAGATCCAGCGCGCGCAGGCCGCGGTCGAGGAGGCCGAGCGCCTGGACGCCGCGCAGAAAGCCCGGGAGCTGGTGGCCCAGGCGGACTCGGGACGGGCCGCCCTGGGAACGGACGCCGTGAGGCGAGCCCTCGATGAGCGCCGGGTCGCCCGGATCCTCC
>JARFPS010000218.1 GCA_029288175.1 Miltoncostaea sp.
TGCCGCGCTACTTCCGCTTCGTCGATGCGCTCCCCAAGACGCCCACCGAGCGCGTGCAGAAGGTCAAGCTGCGCGATGAGGGCATCACCTCCGACACCTGGGACCGCGAGGAAGCCGGCGTGCAGGTGAAGCGGTAGTGGCTCAGATCGTCCGATACGGGGCGTACCTGCCCCGTCATCGGATCTCCGTCAAGGAGATCCAGGACTTCTACGGGCGTCCGGGGCGGCCTCGCTCGCGGACGCTGGCCACACCCGGCCTCGACGAGGATCCCCTCACGATGGCCTACGAGGCGTCCGTCGCGACGATCGGCCACGACGGCGCCGAGCTGGGTGCCCTGATCGTGGCGTCACAGGCGCCGCCGTTCGGGCTGCGCAAGTTCTCCGCCACGCTCGCCCGCGCTCTCGGGGTCAGCGGGGCCGATCACTTCGACCTCGGCGCCCATCCGGCCGGCCTTCTGGACGGCCTGGCGCTGGCCGATGCGCTCGTCGCCGCGGGCCGCGGCCCCGTGCTGGTCGTGGCCTCGGACCACCTCGTCGCCTACGAGGAGCGGGTGGCCGACATGCTGAGCGCCGGCGGTGCCGCCGCGTTCCTGATCGGGGGCGACGGTGGCGTGGCGGAGCTCGGCGCCGAGCGCCGTGCCTCCGAGGAGGTCTTCGACGTCTGGCGCCTCGGTACCGAGCCGGAGGCCCGGTACCGCCTCGAGGTCCTGTTCGGCACCTACGGCGCCGTGGCGAAGACCGCGCTCGCCGCGCTCGAGGAGGCCACCGGCCGCCCGGCCGGCGACTACGCCTCGGTCGCCGCCAGCCAGCCGCACCCGCAGACCCTGCGGGCACTCGGTCGGCTGGGCGTCGGCAAGGAGCAACTCGCCGGCACCAGCTTCGTCGGCGAGATCGGCAACCTCGGCACCGCCTCGGCCGGCTTCGCCCTGGCCCTGGCGCTCGACGCCGCCGAGGCGGGGCAGCACGTGCTCGCCTTCGGCTACGGTGGCGGCGAGGGCATCGCCCGCGAGATCGAGGTCACTGCGGCCACGCCCGACAGCGGCGCGGCCGGGATGATCGAGGGGCAGGCGATCTCCCTGAGCACCTACTATCGGTGGACGCGCGGCCGTCAGGTCGAGCCCCACTAGGAGGACAGCATGCGGATCGGCGTTCTCGGGGTCGGCAAGACCCCTCACAAGATCCAGCACGACAAGAGCCTGCGCGACCTCATCGTCGAGGCCGGCCGAGGTGCCATGGACGACGCGGGCGTCGGTCCGGACGACATCCAGGCCTTGTACCTGGGCAACGTGGCCGCGGGCGGGTTCAACTACGAGAACTCCATCGGCCTCATGGGGGCCCACCACCTGGGCATCGTCCCGGCGCCCGCCGTGCGCGTGGAGGCGGCCTGCGGCACCGGCGCTTGGGCCCTGCACCTGGGCTGCGTCGCGATCGCCTCGGGCCTCTACGACACCGTCATGGTGCTCGGCGCCGAGAAGATGAACGACCTCGCCACGGTCGAGGGCACCTCGGTCATCGCCCAGGCGGCCGACTCCAAGGAGGAGTACTTCTCGGGGCTCACGTTCCCGTCCGGCGTCGCCCTGACCGCGCGGAAGTACATGCAGACGCACGAGGTCACCGAGGAGGACCTGGCTCACACCTCGGTCAAGAACCACTACTACGGCGCGCGCAACCCCTCCGCCCACCTCCGGTTCGAGTGCACCGTCGAGGAGGTCATGAACTCGGCGACGGTGGCCGACCCGTTGAAGCTCTACGAGGTCTGCCCGATGACCGACGCGGGCTCGGCGCTGGTGCTGTGCCGCGAGGAGATCCTGCGTGAGCAGGCCGACAAGCCGCAGGTGTTCATCACGGCCACGCAGATGGCGACCGGCACCTGGTACGCGGTGTCCGACGCCACGGACGCGCTGAAGGCGACGTCGGGCCGGGCCTACGAGATGGCCGGGCTCACCGCCGCCGACATCGACGTCGCGGAGATCTACAACTCGTTCGCCATCCAGGAGCCCCTGGGGATCGAGGCGCTCGGTTTCGCCGAGCGCGGCGAGGGCTGGAAGGGGGCCGCCGACGGCTCCACCTGGCTCGACGGCGACGTGGCCGTCAACCCCTCCGGAGGCCTGCTCTGCAAGGGCCACCCGCTGGGCGCCACCGGATCGACGCAGGCCGTCGACATCGTGGAGCAGTTGCGCGGCACCGCGCCCGAGGGCATGCAGCGCCAGGACGCCGAGATCGGCATCTCGGCCTGTCGCGGCGGTCCGGGCTCGGTCGGCGCCGTCCACATCTACCAGCGCCTGGAGGGCTGAGCCGATGACCGTCTCTGCCATCGAGTACACGCGGCTCGGGCCGCCCAAGCTCCGCCTCTACGCGATGAGGTGCTCGTCGTGCGGCAAGCTCAGCCCCTGGTGGGAGAAGAACCACTGCTACGAGTGCGGCGGCGGGGACCTCACCCACGAGGAGCTCGCGGGCGGCGGCGAGATCACCAACTACACCGTCGTCTACTACCCGCCGCGCGACTTCCTGGGTCAGGAGCCCTACGTGGTCGGCCACATCCAGATGGACGAGGACGTGCTGCTCCCGGCGCCCGTCGTCGACGTGGCCCCCGACGACGTCGAGGTCGGCACCCGCGTCACCTCCACCCTGCGTCGCATGAAGCTCGGTCACGAGGGCGACATCTATTACGGCCACAAGTTCGTCGTGGAATAGCAGGCCCGAGATCTCGCGCTGCAGAGCGCGACGGATGCGGTGTCCTCGAACGCCCGGGTAGTTCCTCTACCCGGGCGTTCTGCGTCCTGGCCCCGTCGGCTTTTCGCGGATCTCTCGGGCCGAGGCTCGTCCTTAGGAGGGCGTGGTCCGCGGACGTCGGGTCACCAGGCGGACATGCCGCCGTCGACCGCCAGGGTGTGGCCGGTGATGTAGCCCGCGGCGTCGCTGGCCAGGAACACGGCCGCCCCGGTGATGTCCTCCTCCGTGCCGGCGCGTCCCAGCGGGATGCGGGCGAGCATGCCCTCGAGCCGCCCGGGCTGCTCCACCATGGGCGCATTCATCGGCGTGGGGAAGTAACCCGGAGCCAGGCCGTTGACCCGGATTCCCTGCCCCGCCCACTGCCGGCCGAGCTCGCGCACCAACTGCTCGATGGCCCCCTTGGAGGCGGTGTAGGCCGCCAGGCCCATGCCCGTGGCGGCGCGGCGGCCGAGGATCGAGCTCATGGCGATCATCCAGCCGCCGTGGCCCGCGTCGATCATGGCGCGGGCGGCCGCCGAGGCGAGCTCCATCTGGGCCGTCACGTTCACGTTCAGCACGTCGGCGAACGCGTCCAGATCCTCCTCCTCGGCCGGGGCGCCCGTGGCGACCCCCGCGTTGAGCACCACACCGTCCAGCCTCCCGAAGATCTCGCGCGCGCGCGCGACGAGAGCGTCACCGTGGCCGCGCTCGCGGACGTCCACCGGCACCACGGCCGCCCGGCCGCCCCGCTCGGCGATGCGGTCGGCGGTCGTCTCCAGCTCGTCCTCGCGCCGTGCCGCCGCCACCACCGCACAGCCCGCATCGGCGAGCCCGAGGGCCATGATGCGGCCGAGGCCCGAGGACGCCCCGGTGACGATGGCCACCTGCCCGGACAGGGTCCCGTCCGCGTCGCTCACGCCGATCCGCCCAGGATGCGGTCCACGTCGACGATGACGTCCCTGCTCTGCTCGTCCCGCACGACGAGCCTGGCGTAGCGGTCGTACTGCGTGGGGTCGTCGCCCACGATGATCAGATCGGCGCCTCGGGTGAGCGGTACGGACGGCAGCAGCGAGATGGGGGCCGTCTGCAGGTCGGAATCGAACACGATCATCAGCTCCGCCCGGGCGGCGAGCTCCCAGGCGCGCTTCACGGATGCCTCGACCAGCGGCTCGCCCCACAGGGTGCCCTCGGGCCGGAGCGGGTACCCGCACTCCGGCGAGTCGCAGCGGGGGATGCCGTCGTCCGACTGGTCGAGGAAGCTCTCGACCTCGGGCAGCCCGTACCGCTCGCCGCAGCGCTGACAGCGGTAGACCACGAGCGACCCGTACACCTCGACCACGTCGGGGCTCCCCGCCCGGGCGTGCAGACGGTCGACCGCCTGCGTGACCAGCGCGTCGATGTCGCCCCGCTCCTGCATGCGGGCGATGGCCCGATGGCCCTCGTTCGGCTGACGCTCGCCGATCTCCTTGGCGGCGGGCACGTAGTACTCCCAGAACCGCTGCGGCTCGGTGAGGAATGCCTCCAGGCTCGCGTGCTCGCGCCACTCCCCCCGTCCGTGGGTGAGGTCCAGCGATTCGCGCGACCCGAGGAACAGGCCCGTCAGCACCACGGTCATGGAGCTGCCGCGCATCGCGTCGGCGATGCGCTCCGCCGTGCCTCCGTCGGCCATTCGACGATCTTACTGCCGGGCCGCCTGCGGGACCGCCCTGGCCTCGCGCAGGTCGTCGACCGCGCGGCGCCCGACCAGAAGGATCCAGGCGACTCCCGCCAGGCCCGCGACCGACAGGCACGCGAGCGCCGTCGTCAGGCCGATCAGGTCGGAGAGCGCGCCCACGACGATCAGCGGCACCGAGAAGCCGCCCAGGTAGCCCGCCACGTAGTACGAGGAGATCAGCTTCCCGCGGTCGGTGACCGGCGCGATCTGGGTGCAGAGGTCCACGCCGCCCTTGAAGACGAGGCCCGCCGCGGCGCCCGTGACCGCCACCGCGACGAGCACGAGGCCCGCCGATTCGAGCGGGGCCCCCGCGACCACCCCGAGCCACGCCGCGGACGCCACCAGCAGCCCCCCGACGATCGCCGGCATCGGTCCGAGGCGCGGGAACACCAGCGGGCTGATGGCCCCGGAGACCAGCACGAGGAAGCCGGCCGCGCCCACCACGATGAAGTTGTCGATGCCGATCGTCCGAACCAGGAACACCGGGACGAGGGCCAGCGAGGTTCCGTCGAAGAGGCTGAACAGCATCCCCGAGGGCACCAGCACCCTCCAGAAGACGCTCCGTTCGGCCCGGGGGACCTCCAGTCGGAGGGTCAGCGGCCGGCGGCTGCGCTCGGTGACCGTCTCGGGCAGGGTCAGCACCAGGCCCAGGGCCACGACCAGCGCGATGAGGTGCAGCTCGAAGGGCAGCCGCAGCGGCTCCATCGCATACTGGGCGATCAGGCCGCCGATCCCGGGGCCCAGCCCCAGGCCCCCGCGCACGGACACCGAGGCGAGCGCCGACACGAGGCGCCGCGAGCTCGTCGCGCCCATCTTCTCGACCGGGGCGAGATCGACGATGAACGCCGTGCAGGTGCCGAGGAACGCCCCCGTCGCGAGCCCCTGCACCGCGCGCGCCACCAGCAGGCCGGTGAGCCCGGGCTCGGTGATCAGAAAGGCCTGGGCCACACCGAGGGTGAGGATCCCGCCGATCAGAACCCCCTTGCGCCCGACACGATCGGACAGCTGGCCGAGCGTCAGCATCGACGGCACCAGCGCGACGACGTAGCACCCCAGAAAGAGCGTCACCACGGTGTCGCTGAACCCGAGCTTGTCCTGGTACAGCGGGATCAGCGGCGTGATCAGGCTGGTGCCGATCGCAAAGAGGATCAGGACGGTCCAGCCCCGCCACATGCGGCTCATGCGCGCACCAGCGTCCGGCGCTCCCAGCCCGATCGGCGGGCCACGGCGACCTCGCGAAGGCCGCAACGCTCGTAGCCCTCGGCGACCTCCCGGGCCTCTCCGGGCCGTAGGCCCGAGATGATGGCGCCGCCGAGGGTCGCGCCCGTCAGCCGATCGAGCAGGCCCCGGTGCGCGGCGGCGGGCATGTTGGCCAGCAC
>JARFPS010000224.1 GCA_029288175.1 Miltoncostaea sp.
ATGTGTATAAGAGACAGCAAGGGAGCGGTCGCGGAGCCAGCGGGCGGAGCCGTAGGCGGCCCACATGACGAGCGGGAAGGCAAGCGGCTCGGCCATGAGGGTCGAGGTGTAGAAGGCCGCGGGGATCGCCACGGCGGCGGCGGCGGCGGCCAGTCCGCTCCACGGACCGACGAGGGTGCGCGCGAGCAGGTAGACGGGGATCGCGGCGCTGGCGAAGGCGACGGAGTTGATCAGCGCGACGCCGCTGAGCGCGTCGGCGACATCGGCGAGAGCCCATGCCGGGGCCGTCAGGTACGCGTGAAGCGATCCAAGCACCTCGAACTGGCCCCGGACCTCCGGCGTTCCGGAATCGACGACGGCGCGCGATGCCTCGGCGAAGCGGGCCTCGTCCGGGAAGATCCACGGCGTCGCCCGGCCCCACGACTGCAGCCAGTGGTAGAGCGCGGCGGCGGCTACCACAAGCCCGACGGCCACCGTTCGGTTCTGCCGTGACGCCAACGCCGACTCGCTCGCGTGGCGGAGGCCCTGGAGGCGGTTCCGCACGGGGAGCGAGTCTAGAGACACCCATACGGAGGGCTGACACGATTGAGGTCGCAAGCCGCGCATCACCGGGCCGTGAGACCTCTCACGACCACGCCCTCAACGTTTCCCGTGCTGGAGGAATTCGATGAAGCGACTCTTGCCGCTCGTTCTCTTCGCGCTCCTGGCCGGTGCGGCCGCTGCTGCCTCATCCGCGGCGAGCCCCACGACCGCCCCGACCGCGGAGCAGGACGCTCAAACCGCCAAGCGGATCGCCATGGCCGCCATCGAGCGCGCGAACGCCGTCCGCGACCGGCTCGGCGCGCTCGCCCCGCGGGTTTCGGCCACGCGGTTCCCGAGCGTCGTGAGCGGACGAACGGACACCCTTCGCCTCAGGTCCAGCGCAGGTCGCAACGACAGCGGCAACCGGATCGGCCCCTGGTACCTCGAGCTCGCGGCGGCATACTGCTGCGGCTCGATCGTTCGCACCAATGCCCCGCTCGTCGAGTACTTCGTCGGACGGACCAACCGGCCGGGGGGTCTCGGCGTGCGCTCTCGCCAGCCCAACGGCCGTCCCGGATCGGGCGCCAAGCTCTACGCGAGGGACGCCGAGGATCGCTACGACCTGGCCCTGAACCACGTGCGCCAGAGCAAACCGACGCTTGACTCGGAGTCACCGTTCCCGCTGTTCGTCGAAACGGCCGCCCGCGCCGACATCGTTCTGAGCCCCGGCGGCGGCGCAGAGCCGGTGCGACCCGACAGCGGCTTTCCCCAACGCCGGACGGTGGGCGGCGGCGAGCCGGTCGGCGAGGTCGTGGTCCTCGGACCCAACCCCGTGGTCGTCAACCCCCAGGAGGGGTGGATCTCGTTCCCCGATCTGACGTCCCCGCCGACGGGGGCCCCCGTCGGGGCTCTGGCGCGCGTCGAGGGTCAGCTGCGTTATCGGACCGCCTCCGGCTGGGTCGCGATCGCAGGCTGAGCGTGGCCGGGCCGGGTCCGTGCCCGTCGGCCCAGGAGAGGACTCCGGGCCCGGGACGCCGTACTAGACTGCGACGGCTCGCATCCCACGGTGGGACGGCGGGCGCTCCCGACGATGAAGCTCCTCGCGATCGTCCCCGCATACAACGAGGAGGGCGCGGTGGGCGATGTGGTGCGCGAGATCCGGCACGAGTGGCCGGATGGGGAGATCGTCGTCATCGACGACGGCTCCGGTGATGCCACATCGCAGGTCGCGGCCCTCGCCGGCGCCCGCGTGGTGCGCCTGCCGTTCAACCTCGGCATCGGCGGCGCGGTGCAGACCGGCTACCGCATCGCCTGGGACGAGGGGTTCGACGTGGCGGTGCAGATCGACGGGGACGGCCAGCACCGGCCCGACCAGCTGCCCAAGCTGATCGCCCGCCTGACCGAAGGTCCGGAGAACCTCGTGGTGGGCACGCGCTTCGTGGCCGAGGAGGCCTCGGGCTTTCGGAGCTCCCGCTCGCGGCGTGGTGGCATCAAGATCCTGTCCTGGCTCGTGTCGCGCATCGTGGGCCACCGCGTCACCGACACCACCTCCGGGTTCCGCGCCGCCGACCGGCTGGCGATCGAGCTGTTCGCGGCCCACTACCCCCACGACTACCCCGAGGTCGAGGCGATCGTGATGGCCGCACGGGGAGGGTTGCAGGTGGCCGAGGTCCCGGTCAGCATGCGTGCGCGAGCCGCGGGCGAATCGTCCATCACCCCCCTGCGGTCGGCCTACTACATGGTGAAAGTGCTCCTGGCGATCGGCGTGCTGTGCATCGGGCGCCGCCCGGGGCGCGAGGGAGCGGGCGCATGACCCGGCTGCTCATCGTCGGCGTCATCACCTCGGCGGCCCTGATCATCGCCATCCTGGCGCTCATCCGCACCCGCCGGCTGCAGGAGCGCTACGCGATCCTGTGGCTCATCGCCGCCAGCGGCGTGGTCGTGTTCGGGCTGTGGACAGCGGCGCTCGAGGGACTGGCCGACGCGCTGGGCATCGCCTATCCGCCCAACGCGCTGTTCCTTCTGGGTGCGCTGTTCGCCATCGGCGTGCTGCTGCACACCTCGGTGGTCATCACCCGGCTCTCGAACCAGACACAGACCCTGGCGCAGCGGCTGGCCATGGCCGAGGAGCGCCTGCGCGAGCTGGAGGAGCGTGTCGGGCCCGACGGCCTCGATGAGCCCGGCGGGGACGAAGCCACCGTCGAGAAGGTGCTGCGCGGAGCCCCGCAGATGACCCGTGGGCGGCGGCGGTTCCCCCGCCTGGCGCGCTCGCGCGACTGAGCGGAACGCGAATGGCCGTCGCACCCCGCATCGCCGGTATGGCGCCGGACGCCTGGCGCCGCCACCGCCCGCTGCTGAAGAGCCTCTTCAAGCGCGAGGTGAGCCACCGCTACAAGGGCTCGATCCTCGGTCTGGCCTGGACCTTCGTCGCCCCGCTGACGGTGATGATCGCCTACTCCATCGTGTTCCACTACGTCTACCGCGTCGTGGACATCAGCTTCTATCCGCTGTTCCTGCTGTCCGGGATGGTGACCTGGTTCTTCTTCGCGGGCGCGGCGCAGGGGTCGGCGTCGAGCCTGGTGGCCAACGGCAACCTGGTGAAGAAGGTGCGATTCCCCCGCGAGCTGATCCCGCTGAGCGTGGTGGGCGGGCACGCGGTGACGGCGGTCTCGATGCTGGTGGTGCTCATCCCGATCAATCTGATCGTGGTGGCCGACTCCCGGAGCACCGCCCTCCTGGCCCTGCCCGTGGGCCTGCTGTTCCTGTCGCTGCTGACGATCGGCTTCAGCCTGCTGCTCGCCGCGCTCAACGTCTACTTCCGGGACGTGGAGCACATCCTCCTGGCCCTGCTGCTTCCCTGGTTCTTCCTGACGCCGATCTTCTACACGCCCGATCAACTGCCCGCCGGCGCCGAGCAGTTCCAGTGGCTGGCCGCCGTGCTGGAGTGGGGCAACCCGATCGCACCGTTCGTGACCCTCATCCGCGACGCGATCTTCTTCGGCGTCTGGTCGTCGCCGGCCGTGTTCATCTACTGCGCCGTGGTGGGCGTCGGGACCCTGGTGCTCGGCATCTGGGCGTTCCGCCGCCTGGAGGCCGAGATGGCAGTGGAGCTCTGAGCGTGGGGTCCTCGATCGAGCCGGGTCGCATCCGGCTGCGCAACGTGTCGCGGCGCTTCCGCCACTTCCACGAGCGCAACCGGACACTCAAGGAGACCCTGCTGCGCCGCCGGCGCACGGTGTCGACCGACCTGTGGGTGCTCCGCGACGTCGATCTGGACGTGGAGCCCGGCGAGGCCCTCGGGGTGGTGGGGCGCAACGGCATCGGAAAGAGCACGCTGCTCAAGCTCGTGGCCGGGATCTTCCCGCCGCAGACGGGGACCATCGAGGCCGGGGGTCGCCTGACCTCGCTGCTCGAGCTGGGCGCCGGATTCCATCCCGACTTCACCGGGCGCGAGAACATCTACATGCAGGGCGCGCTCTACGGCCTGGACGAGGACGCCGTCGATGTGCGGATCGAGGAGATCATCGCCTTCGCCGAGTTGGCCGACTTCATCGAGATGCCGGTCAAGACCTACAGCAGCGGCATGTTCATGCGCCTGGCCTTCTCGATCGCCGCACATGTGGATGCCGACATCATGCTGCTCGACGAGGTGCTGGCCGTGGGCGACGCGGCCTTCCAGCGCAAGTGCCTGGGGCGCATCTTCGAGTTCCAGCGCGGCGGAGGCACGATCCTCTTCGTCTCGCACGATCAGGAGGCCGTGGAATCGGTCTGCAGCCGGGCCGTTCTCATCGACGAGGGCCGCATCGTGGCCGAGGGCGCCGCGGTGGAGATCACCGCCGAGTACAACCGGCGCCTGGCCGGCCGCGGCCGCCTGGACACCGGGCCCGAGGCCTCGGCCGAGGTGGAGGCGGCCGAATCGTGGGGCACCGGGCGCGTGCAGATCCGCGACTTCCGCCTGATCGGCCCGGACGGCCCGACCAACCGGCTGTCGTCGGGCGAGCCCGCGCGCGTGGAGCTCGACGTCGTTCCCCAGGAGACCGTGCAGACGCCGGTCTTCGGGATCGAGCTCCATGGGCCGGGAGGAGTGCCCCTGTTCAGCGCAACCACCCGGTCAGCCGGCTTGACCGTGGGGGCGCTGGACGCGCCACGCACCGTCTCGTTCGCGATCCCCCACCTGCCGCTGCTGGAGGGGAGCTTCGCCCTGTCGCTCAGCGCCAAGTCGGCCGACGAGAGCGAGATCTACCACCACCTCCCGTTCTGCGCCGAGTTCTCGGTGTTCCAGCAGACGCCCGGCTCCGGGCCCGTGCTGGTGGAGGGCACCTGGGATCTGGG
>JARFPS010000017.1 GCA_029288175.1 Miltoncostaea sp.
AGATGTGTATAAGAGACAGAGGCGGAGCAGTCCGATCAGGGTCTTGGCGTCTTCGACCTCGTCCAGCAGCGCGGGAACGTCGCTGAGGGGCCGCCGCTCCACCTCGATGCCCTCCTCCGGCAACGAGGCCCCATGCACCTCGCTCAGATCGGTCGCGAGGAAGCAATGGATGTACTCGGTGATGAGCGCGGGCGCGGTGAAGAAGCCGCCCAGGTCCTGCCAGGTCGCGGCCGACCGCCCGACCTCCTCGGCGAGCTCGCGGCGCGCGGCTTCGAGAGGATCCTCCCCCACGACGTCCAGCTTCCCGGCGGGCAGCTCGAGCGTGTAGCGCTGAACCGCCTCGCGCGGCTGGCGCACCATGAGCACGTGATCGTCCTCGACGGGGATCATCACGACCGCGCCGGGGTGATCCATCACCTCGCGCCGCACCTCGAAGCCGTCGGGCCGGCGATAGTGCGAGACCCGGAGGTTGACGATGCTGCCCTCATAAATCGTCTCGGACGCGAAGGGCGGGTCGAGGCGGGTCACGAGGCGTGCGACCGCGCCGCGTCGATGAGGCCGAGCGTGAGCTCCACGATCCGCTCGAGCGTCTCGACCGCGATGCGCTCCCCGGGCGTGTGCACGGCGATCATGTCGTTGCAGAGGTTGACCGCCGGGAACCCGTTGAGGATGAGGGCGTTGACGTCGCTGCCCCCGCCGGTGCTCACCGCCCGGGGCTCGTACCCCAACCCGGCCAGCACCTCGAAGGCCATCGCCACGTGGGGCTCGTCGCCCGTCAGGCGGTAGCCCGTGAAGACGTTGTCCACCCGCGTCTCCAGGTCGACGCCCACCTCGGCGGCCGCCCACGTCAGCGCATCGAGCGTGGCGGTCAGCTGATGGGCCAGCGTCTCCGGGTTGTGACTGCGCAGCTCGGAGGTGACCACGCAGTGCTCGGCCACGACGTTCGTGGCCGTGCCGCCGCGGACCTCGCCCACGTTGGCGGTGGTCTCGACGTCGACCCTGCCCTGGGGCATCCGGGCCAACGCCTTGCCGGCCGCGACCACGGCACTGCGACCCTTCTCGGGCTCGATCCCCGCGTGCGCCGCGGTGCCGTGGAACTCGCCGTGGATGTGGCGCAGCGACGGCGCGGCGGTGATCACGTCGCCCACCGGGCCGGTGTGGTCGTAGACGAAGCCGAAGGCCGAGGTGAGGCGCGAGACGTCGAAGACGGCCGCGCCCTGCAGCCCGACCTCCTCGCAGGGGGTCAACAGCACCTCGATGCCGGAGTGGGGACGCCCCTCCTCGACGACCGCGCGCACGGCGGTGAGGATGCCGGCCACCGCCGACTTGTTGTCGCCTCCGAGAATAGTGGGCAGCCGGTTGGTGAGATGGCCGTCCACCACCTCCACTTCGATCGGCCCGCGGTTGGGCACGGTGTCGATGTGGGCACAGAAGAGGATCGGGACGCCGCCCTCGGCCGTCGGCGCGAACCGCGCGAGGATGTTGCCGCACCCCGCGTCGGTGCGTTCCCTCGCGTCGTCCTCGGTGACCTCCGCCCCGAGATCTCTGAGCATCTCGGTGACCACCCGGGCGACCTCGTCTTCCTGGCCGGACGGCGAGGGGATCTCGCAGAGGCGCGCCGTGAGGCGCGCCACCTCGGGCAGCCCGGCGAGCCCGGCGGAGCTCACGCGCCGGCGGAACCCGCGCCGATGCCCTCGCCCACGCGGGCGGCCACCGCTCCGATGAACTCGCGGAACAGCGGCTGTGGCCGCGTGGGACGACTCGTGAACTCGGGGTGGAACTGGGAGGCCACGAACCAGGGGTGCTCCGGAAGCTCGATGATCTCGACGAGGCGCCCGTCGGGGCTCGTGCCGCCCGCGACCAGGCCGAAGGACTCGAGCCGGGGCCGAAGCGCGGGGTTGACCTCGTAGCGGTGGCGGTGGCCCTCGTAGACGACGGCCTGGTCGTCCTACGCCGCCCGGGCCATGGTGCCCTCGACGAGATGCACGGGGTCGGCGCCCAGACGCATCGTCCCCCCACGTTCCTCGATCTGCTTCTGCTCGGGAAGCAGATCGATGACCGGATGCTCGGTCGAGGGATCGAACTCGCTGGAGTTGGCGCCCTCCATCCCGGCCACGTGGCGGGCGAACTCGATGACGGCCACCTGCATCCCCAGGCAGATGCCCAGAAACGGAACGCCGTTCTCGCGGGCGAAGCGGGTGGCCTGGATCTTGCCCTCGATGCCGCGACCGCCGAACCCACCGGGCACGAGGATGCCGTCCGCGCCGGCCACCGCGTCGACCATGTTCGGCGTCTCGGCGTCGATCCAGTCGATCTCGACCTCGACACCGTGGTGCACGCCGGAGTGCTTCAGCGCCTCTGCCACCGACAGGTAGGCATCGTGCAGTTGGACGTACTTGCCGACGAGCGCGACGCGGACCCTGCCCTCACAGGCGTGGATGCGACGGACCAGCCCGGTCCAGTCGTCGAGGTTCGGGGGTCCGGTGGCCATGCCGAGCCGGTCGAGCACCACCGACGCGAAACCCTCGCCCTCGAACATGAGCGGGAGCTCGTAGATGTCGCTCGCGTCCACCGCGGAGACCACGGAGCGTTCCTCGATGCCGCCATAGAGGGCGATCTTGGTGCGGATGTCGTCGGTGAGCGGACGGTCGGACCGCAGCACCAGGACGTCGGGCTCGATACCGATGCGCCGCAGCTCCTGCACCGAGTGCTGGGTCGTCTTGGTCTTGAGCTCGCCGACCGAGTCCAGGAACGGCACCAGCGTGACGTGGACGAACGCGACCCGGTCGCGCCCGACGTCGTTGCGCAGCTGCCGGATGGCCTCCAAGAACGGAAGGGACTCGATGTCGCCCACCGTTCCGCCGATCTCGACGATGACCACGCGGGCGCCGGAGGAGGCGCCGGCCTGGTGGATGCGCGCCTTGATCTCGTCGGTGACGTGGGGGATCACCTGCACGGTGGCGCCCAGGAAGTCGCCGCGGCGCTCCCGCTTGATGACCGTGTCGTAGACCGACCCGGTGGTGACGTTGCTGAGGCGCGAGAGGTTCTCGCCCGTGAAACGCTCGTAGTGCCCCAGGTCGAGGTCGGTCTCGGCGCCGTCGTCGGTGACGTAGACCTCGCCGTGCTGGAAGGGGCTCATCGTGCCGGGGTCGACGTTGATGTAGGGGTCGCACTTCTGCAGCGACACCTTGACGCCGCGCGCCGTGAGGAGCGTCCCGAGGGACGCCGCCGTGATGCCCTTCCCCAGACCGGAGACGACGCCCCCGGTCACGAACACATAGCGAACGTCTCCGTCGATCACGCCGCCCTCCCCGTCTGCGCCGACTCGCCCCGCAGGATATCCGGACGGCCGGTCGCCGCGCGGCTCACGCCTCGGCCCGGCGCGCCAGCAGTTCCTCGGCGTGTCGTCGCGCCCCGGTGTCGTCGGGCCGCGCGCCGAGCATGCGGCACAGCTCGGCCACCAGGTCCGCGTCGCGCACCGCTGAGATCTCGGTGGCCGACTCCCCTTGGCGGACCGCCTTCTCGACGCGGTAGTTGGCCTCGGCCAGGGCCGCCACCTGCGGGAGGTGGGTGATGACGATGACCTGGCTCGACGTCGCGAGACGGGCCAGCCGCTCGCCCACGGCCGTGGCCGTGGCGCCGCCGATGCCGGCGTCCACCTCGTCGAACACCCATGACGGGCCGCCGGAGCGGGCGCCCTGCACGTGGAGCGCGAGCAGCACGCGCGACAGCTCACCGCCCGAGGCGGCCTTGCCGAGGGGCGCGGGATCGAGTCCCGGGTTCGCGGCGAGCCAGATGTCGCACCGGTCGCGCGGGGGATCCGCCTCGTCGGCGCTCACCCGCACGTCCACCCGGGCGTCGGGCATCGCCAGGTCGGCCAGCTCGCGCATGACCGCCTCGGCCAGTCCGGGCGCCGCCTCGCTCCGCGCCGCCCCCAGCTCCGCAGCGACGGCGCGCGCCTCGCCAAGCAGCGCGGCGCGCTCCGCCTCCAGCCGATCCTCCTCGTCGGAGCCCTCGGC
>JARFPS010000034.1 GCA_029288175.1 Miltoncostaea sp.
TGCTCGACGAGCCGCTGTCCGCGCTCGATGCGGCCACCAGGGCGGTGGTGCGCGCGGAGCTGGCCGACCTGCTGGACGAACTGGCGCTGCCCGCCGTTCTGGTGACGCACGACTTCGAGGACGCCGCGACGCTGGGCACGCGTGTGGGCGCGCTGGTGGACGGGCGGCTGCGCCAGGTCGGTGCCGCGGCGGACCTGGTCGCGGCGCCGGCCGACCCCTTCGTGGCGACCGTGGCGGGCGCGACGGTGGTGGAGGGGGTCGCGCGGCCGCGGCACGACGGCCTCACGGAGCTTTTGGGCGATGGCTGGACCCTGGTGTCGAGCGACCGCGCGGAGGGACCGTGCGCCGCGGCCGTCTACCCCTGGGACGTCAGCCTGTCGCGCGACGTCCCGACCCACGACTCGCGCCAGAACGCGGTGCGCGGGCCGGTGGCGTCGGTGGTTCCGCTGGGAAACCGGGTGCGCGTGCGCGTGGGGCCGGTGGTCGCCGAGATCACGTCGGCATCGGCGGAGCGCCTGGGGGTGCGCGTGGGCGAGCCGATGGTCGCCTCCTTCAAAGCCGCCGGCACACGGCTCATCGCCTAGGGTGGGGTCATGGTGCGGCTTCAGGCCGAGCCCCTCGACACCGCCGAGGTGATCCGCGCCGTCGGCGCGCCCGGACATGGCGGTCTGGCCCTGTTCGTCGGCACGACGCGCGCGGAGGACGGCGTGGTGGCGCTGCACTACGAGGCGCACCGGGAGATGGCCGAGACCGAGCTCGCCGCCATCGTCGAGGAGGCCACGAGGCGCTTCGGCGCACGGTGCGCGATCGCGCACCGGCTCGGCCGCGTGGCGGTGGGCGAGCCGAGCGTGGCCGTCGAGGCGTCGGCGCCGCACCGCCCCGAGGCCTTCGCCGCCTGCCGCCACCTGATCGACGAGGCCAAGGGCAGGGCCCCCATCTGGAAACGCGACGAGACCGGCACCGGGCCGTCGGCCTGGCACGACGGCATCGGCCGACCGGCACGGTGACGCGACGGCGCCAGAGGCCGGGATCCGCGACACGGCGCTACAGTCCCGACCATGGTCGACGTGTTCGCGTTCTTCATCATCGTCACCCTGGTCACCATCGTGGCGGCCGCGGTGGTGCTGTGGGACGTGCGGCGGCGCCTTCGCAGATCCTTCCGACGGTCGACCGAGAGGGCGCTCGACGACCTGGCGGCCGACACCTGCGACGACCTGGCGGGCGGCGGAGCCAGCGACTCGCGCGCGGTGCGTCGCTACGAGGCGGTGCGCGACCAGGCCGAGCGGGCCTCGGGGGTCACCGAGCTCGGCAAGGTGGCAGCCCGGGCCGAGGTGCACCGCTGGACGGCCAAGGCGGACGCGGGGCTGCGCCAGGCCAAACGGCGGATCAGCGGCTCGAAGCGCTCCGCCGCGGTGGTGAAGAGGAGCCGACAAGGAGATCGCGCGCCGCGTTCAACGCGACGGTGAGCTCCTCGGCCCGCCCGTGGATCTCGGGGTGCAGGTCGGCCACGCGGTCGGGGTGGCACCTGACCACCGCCGCCTTGTAGGCCCGCTCGACCTCGGCGACGCCGGCACCGGCGGACACGTCGAGCAGACGCGCGGCCTCGGCCGCGCTCGTGGGCACCAACCCGTTGGGCGCGACGCGCTTCTCGGACGCCGACCTCAGCAACGCGCGAAGCCGATCGCGCTCCTCCTCGAGCGCCGCGCGCTCCACCCGCAGCTGGTGGCGCTCCTCCCGAACCTCCTCGGCGAGGTCGAGAAGACCGCGGTCGCGCACCCGACGGTCCTCCTTCAGCTGCTGGAGCAGGTGCTCCGGATCGAGGTCGACCGCCTCGTCGTCGGGGACGTCGCGCGAGGCCCCCGGGTCGCCCCGGCGCACCGCCTCGAGCACCTCGGCGTGGGTGAGGTGGGCGCGGTTGCCGGCCCGCGGCCCCTCCGACGGCGCCAGGCGCACCGGCGTCAACCCCTCCCAGCTCGGATCGATGAGGAACGCCGCGGACGACCGGCCCCCGATCAGCGCGCGGCGCTCCGGACGGGCCCGGTGGCCGAGGATCGTGAACCGCCCCTCTCCCTCGCCCTCGCGCAGGGTGTGGAGCTCGTCGCGCAGGTCGGACATGCGCCGGGCCACGTCGCGCGCGTCCGGGCCGTCACCCGGGTTCGCGAGCGAGGAGGCGATCTGCTCGCGCATCTCGTCCATCCGCCCCGACTGGCCCAGCCCGAGCGCCCGCCACCACGCGGCCCACGGCTCGTCGTCGGGCGCGCCCGCCAGCGCCGAGAGCGCCTCGCCGGGACGATCGAGCGCCAGGAGGACGGCGGCCAGCTCCGAGCGGGCACGGACGTTGTCGGCGATGGCCGACGAGGCGGCCAGCAGCGCCACCTGACGCCACCGTGCATCCGGCGCCGGCGCCGGCGCGGGACCCGCCGCGGTGATGAAGGCATCCGACATTCGCCGAGACAAGGTAGCCGAGGTGTCGAGGTGGCGCCGGGTACTAAGCTTCGAGCCCGTGAACCGGCTCAAGGACGAGAGCAGCCTCTACCTGCGCCAGCACGCGGACAACCCCGTGCACTGGCACGCGTGGGGCGATGCCGCGTTCGAGGAGGCGCGCGAGCGCGACGTGCCCGTGCTGCTGTCGGTCGGCTACTCGTCCTGCCACTGGTGCCACGTGATGGCGCACGAGTCGTTCGAGGACGACGAGACGGCCACGCTCATGAACGAGCTGTTCGTGAACGTGAAGGTCGACCGCGAAGAGCGCCCCGACGTGGACGCCCTCTACATGCAGGCCACCATCGCCCTCTCGGGCGGGGGCGGCTGGCCCATGACGGTCTTCATGACCCCCGAGGGCAAGCCGTTCTACGCCGGCACCTACTTCCCGCCCACCGCCCGCAACGGGCTGCCGGGATTCCGCGACGTGCTGAGCGGGCTCAGCGATGCCTATGCGAGCCGGCGCGAGGAGGTGGCCGGACAGGCGGATCGGATCACGGACCAGATCGCCGAGGCCGCGGCCCGGCGAGCCGACCCCGAAGCGCTGACGCCCGAGATCCTCGACGAGGCCATCGTGGGCCTGGCCCGGGTGTTCGACCCGGTCGAGGGGGGCTTCGGCGGCGCGCCCAAGTTCCCACCGTCGGTCTCGCTGGAGTTCCTGATCCGCCGGATGAAGGCGGGCGACGCGGACCGGCACGTGCAGCAGATCGTCGACCTCACGATGGCCAAGATGGCCGCGGGCGGCATCTACGACCAGGTGGGCGGCGGATTCCACCGCTACAGCGTGGACAACGTCTGGTTGGTGCCCCACTTCGAGAAGATGCTCTACGACAACGCCCTGCTGGCCGGCGACTACGCGCTGGCCTTCACGCTGGGAGGCTCGCCCGAGGCGCGGCGGATCGCCGAGGAGACCCTCGACTACCTGCTGCGCGAGATGCGCGCTCCCGACGGCGGGTTCGCCGCGGCCCAGGACGCCGACACCCCCGAGGGGGAGGGCGCCTACTTCACCTGGACACCCGACTCGCTGGCCGAGGTGCTGGACGTCCTGGAGGTGCGCGCCGTGCGTGCGCGCTACGGCGTGACCCCGCAGGGCAACTTCGAGAACAACACCACCATCCTCCGCGGCGTGGCGCCGATCGCCGCCGTGTCGCAGGAGATCGGGGAGGATGCGGCGCCCGTGCTGGCCCGCGCGCTGACCAAGCTGCGCGAGGCGCGCGGCAGGCGCACCCCGCCGGTGCGGGACGACAAGGTCATCGCGAGCTGGAACGGCCTGGCCATCGCCTCGTTCGCCGTCGCGGGCATCGCTCTCGACCGCCCCGACTACGTCGAGGCGGCTCGCGATGCCGCCGCGTTCGTGCTCGATCATCTGGTGGTCGACGAGCGCCTGCGTCGCACCTACGCGGACGGCGAGGCCCACCACCTGGGCCAGCTCGACGACCACGCCAACGTCTGCCACGGCCTGCTCGCGCTCTACGAGGCCACCTTCGAGCCCCGCTGGCTGGATGCGGCGCGCGATCTGGCCGACGCGATGATCGACCTGTTCGCCGACACCGAGCGCGGCGGCTTCTACCAGGCGGGTGCCGACGGCCCCGAGCTGGTGGCCCGCACCCGCGACCTGGAGGACAACCCGGCGCCGGGCGGCAACTCACAGGCGGCCTGGGTGCTGGTGCGCATCGCGGCCCTGACCGGCTCGCGTCAGCTCCCCGCCCTCGCCGAGGCCGCGCTGCGGCTTGTGAGGGACGAGATGGCGAGCGTGCCCCAGGCCTTCAGCACGGCCCTCACCGCCCTGGACTTCCAGGTCAACGACTCGGTCGAGATCGCGATCGTCGGCCCGCTCGACGACGAGCGTACGAAGGCGCTGATCGACGTGGCCCGGACCGACGCCGGCCCGCGCGCGGTGATCGCAGCCGGCTCGCCCGACGATGCGGCCGCCGTGGAGGCCGCGCCGCTGCTGGAGGACCGCCCGCTCGTGGACGGCGCGCCCGCGGCCTACGTGTGCCGAGCGTTCGCCTGCCGGGCGCCCGTGACGACGCCCGAGGCGTTGCGTGCCGAGCTCGGCCCCGACGTCGGGGCCGAGCCGCAGACGGCCGAGGGCTAGCCCTCGGAGTGAGCCTCCAGCACGACCGGGCCGCGCTCGCCGGTGCGCACGCGGACGGTCTGCTCGATGCCGAGGACGAAGATCTTCCCGTCCCCGGGCTGACCGGTGTGGGACTCCTCGAGGATCACGTCGGTGACGCGCTCGACGTCGTCGTCGTTGACGGCGATCTCGAGCTTGAGCTTGGGGCGCAGAAAGATGGTCGTGCGAGAGCCTCGGTAGCTCTCGGTGAACCCCTTCTGTCGGCCCGAGCCCTTCACCTCGGAGACGCTCATGGACGGGAGCCCCATCGCCGCCAGGCGCTCCCGGATCGTCTCGAGCGCCTCGTGGCGGATGTACGCCTCGATCTTCTTCACGTTGTGTTCTCCTTCGCTCCGCGCCTAGCGCTCGTTCGTTGATGTTCCTGACGGAGAGGATATTCCGGGAATCGCATCGTCGGAGGATGCGCCGAAGACCTCGATGAACTGCTCGGGGTAGCCGAACATGCCGTGCTCGGCGATGTCCAGGCCCTGGATCTCGACATCCTCCGAGGCCCGCAGGCCGATCGTCTTCTCGATGGCGAAGAACACGATCGCGGTGGTCACGAAGGTGAACCCGAAGATGGCGCCGAAGCCGATCAGCTGCCAGCCCAGCTGCTCGGCGGTGCCGCCGACCAGCAGGCCTTCGCGTCCGCCGAGCGCTTCGACGCCGGCCGCGTTCGCGAACAGGCCGGTTCCGATCAGGCCGACGAAGCCGCCGCCGCCGTGCCCGGCAACCGCGCCGATCGGGTCGTCCACCCGGAGCCGGTCGACCACGATCACCAGCACCACCATCAGCATCCCGGCCGAGAGTCCGATGATGGCCCCCGCCCAGGGGTCGACGAAGCCGGACGCGCCGGCCGCCGCGCCGAGGCCCGCCACGGCCCCGTTGCCCATCATCCCGATGTCCATGGTGCCGAGCAGCACGCGCGACATGATGAGCCCGCCGATGACTCCCGCGGCGCCCGACAGGTTGGTGACCACGAGCACGCGCCCGATGTCCTGGTCGACGGCCGCGAACCACGAGCCCGCGTTGAAGCCCTGCCAGCCGAACCACAGGATCAGGACGCCGAGGATCGCGAGCGGCATGGAGTGGCCGGGGATGGGGATGGAGCGTCCGTCGCGGTACTTGCCGATGCGGGGCCCGACGATCAGCGCGCCCGCCAGAGCCGCCGTGGCGCCGCAGACGTGCACCACGCCCGCGCCGGCGAAGTCCTGGAAGCCGTTCTTCAGCAGCCAGCCGCCACCCCACTGCCAGTGCACCACGATGGGGTAGATGACCCCGACGAAGGCGATGGCGAAGGGCAGGTAGGCCCGGAAGGCCACCCGGTCGAGCATCGACCCCCAGACGATCGCGAGCGTCACAGCGGCGAAGGTCGCCTGGAAGAAGAACTTGATCTCCTCGGAGACGCCCGTGTACGACAGCGACTCCACGCCGTCCGGGTTTCCGAGGTCGATGAACCAGCCCGTGGCCCCGACGAAGTCGTTGCCGTCGCCGAAGGCCAGCGCGTAGCCGATGGCCCAGAACGCGAAGAACGCGAAGCTCAGGTTGATGAGCACCTTGGCCATGACGGCCCCGGCGTTCTTCATCCTCGAGAAACCCACTTCGAGCGTGGCGAAGCCGGCCTGCATGAACAGGACCAGGCATCCGGCCACAGCCACCCAGACGGTGTCGATGGCAACCGCTTCCACTATGTGCCCCTTGGTGGTGTGTCAGTCGCCCGAGCCCCCCAGCCCGAGCGGTCGGGAGGGTGTCACCCGCGGCGCGCCGTCGGCTTTGGCCCTGGGGCCAAACGCGGACTCTTCCGCTTGGTGACATGGCCAACCGCAGGGAGGAGGGCCGCCGGGGGGCGCACGTCGGTATCCTGATTCCCATGGCCGATCTCGCCGAGCTGACCCGGATGATCGAGGCCGCGCTGCCGGGATCGACCTGCGAGCTGGTCGACCAGGGGGGCGGCGATCACCTGGCCGCGTCCGTGGTGGCTCCCCAGTTCGCCGGGCTCAGCCGCATCGAGCAGCACCGGCTGGTCTACGCCGCTGTCCAGGAACGCTTCGACGACGGCAGCATCCACGCCCTCGCCCTCAGAACACGCCCACCGGAGAGCTCATGAGCGACACCCTGACCATGTCCGAGAACGAGATCCTCGAGCAGATCCAGAGCGAGGTGTCCGGCAACCGCATCTTCCTCTACATGAAGGGCACACCGGACGCGCCGCGCTGCGGATTCAGCAACCAGGTGGTGCAGATCCTGAACCACGTGGGGGCCGAGTACGACGCCCGCGACATCCTCACGGACCCGCGCATCCGCGTGGTCCTCAGCGAGTGGTCGGACTGGCCGACGATCCCGCAGCTGTTCGTCGACGGCAAGCTCGTCGGCGGCTGCGACATCGTCACCGAGATGTTCCAGGAGGGCGAGCTGCAGCCCCTCCTCACCACCGAGTAGCACCTGACGGGGCGGCGGGCATGAGCGCCGTCTTCCCTCAGGACCTCCCGCTCGCCGAGCTCCACGCCCATCTGGGTGGCGGCGTCGACGCCGCCACCATGTGGGAGCTCGCCCATCAGCAGGGCATCAAGGTTCCCCACCGCGACTACTGGGAGTTCGCCGAGGCGACCTCGGTGGGGCTGGGCACCGATGGCCTGGACGGCCTGAACCGGATCTACCAGCTGACCGAGCTGATCCAGAGCAGCCCCGAGGGGGTCGAGGTCTCGGTGCACGGCATGATCGGCGGCGCCTACCGGTCTCAGCGGATCACCACGCACGAGGTGCGCTTCAACCCCGCCAAGCGCAACCGCGGCGGGGAGCGCGATCTGGACGCCATCGTCATGGCCGCGGTCCACGGGGTGGACCGGGCCACCCTGGAGTATCCGGTCCGGGCAGGGCTGATCCTGATGATGGACCGCTCGTTCACGGCCGAGCTGAACGAGGCCGTCGTCGAGCGCGCCATCCGCTTCCGCGACCGCGGGGTCGTGGCGATCGACATCGGCGGCCCGCGCCCCCGGGGAGCCGGCGCACCCTACCCGTACCGCGACCTGGCCCCGCTGGTGGCCCGCGCCCGCGAGGCCGGACTGGGCGTGACGCTCCACGCGGGAGAGGAGGGCGTCAACGCGCCCGACCCCGGGCCCTACATCGAGGAGATGCATCAGGTCATCGATCTGGGGGTCGACCGGATCGGCCACGGCATCATCGCGGCCTTCGAGCCCAGGCTGGCCGAGCGGCTGGCCGAGCAGGGCGTGGTGCTGGAGATCTGCCCCACGTCCAACCTCAAGACCGGCGCCGTGCGCGACCACGAGCAGATGGCGGAGATCGTCTACGGGCTGCGCGCCGCGGGCGTGCAGGTCGTGCTCGGCACCGATGGCCCGGAGATGATCGGCACCCGCCTGCGCGCCGAGTACTCCTTCCTTGTGGGCCGAGGCGCCCTCTCGCCAACCGAGGCCGTGGAGATGAACGCCGCCGGCCACCGCGCCAGCTTCCTGGCCGACGAGCCCTTCCGGGGAGCCCGCGCCGGCTGATCCGTGGACGGCGCGACGCCGGGGGCCGGAGGGCCGCCCGGCGGCGCGTCGCGTTCCGATCAGGCCAGGTCGAACCGGTCGAGGTCCATGACCTTCGCCCAGGCGGCCACGAAGTCGTCGACGAACGTCGAGCGCGCGTCGTCGGAGGCGTAGACCTCTGCGAGGGCCCGCAGCTCGGAGTTGGACCCGAAGACCAGGTCCACCCGGGTGCCGGTCCACCGCAGGTCGCCCGAGTCGCGGTCGCGGCCCTCGTAGACACCCTCGGGACCCGGCGCCGGCGTCCACACCGTGGACATGTCGAGCAGGTTCACGAAGAAGTCGTTCGTGAGCGTGCCCGGCGCGTCGGTCAGGACCCCGTGCGAGGAGTCGCCGGCGTTGGCGCCCAGCGCGCGCATGCCGCCGAGCAGCGCCGTCATCTCCGGCGCCGACAGGGTGAGCATGAACGCCTTCTCCACGAGCGCGTGCTCGGCGCCGGCGCCGTGGTCCACCTGCAGGTAGTTCCGGAACCCGTCGGCGGTCGGCTCGAGCACGGCGAACGAGTCGGCGTCGGTCTGCTCGTCGCTCGCGTCGGTGCGCCCCGGCGAGAACGGCACGGTCACGTCGTGGCCGGCCGTCGCGGCCGCCTGCTCCACCGCCGCGCAGCCGCCCAGCACGATCAGGTCGGCCAGCGACACCCTCTTGCCGCCGCTCTGCGCGTCGTTGAACCCGCGCCGGACCCCCTCGAGGGCCTCGATCACGCCGGCCACGCCCGACGAGGCGTTGACATCCCAGCCGGACTGCGGCGCCAGCCGCACACGCGCCCCGTTGGCGCCGCCGCGCTTGTCGGTGTCGCGATAGGTCGACGCCGACGCCCATGCCGTCAGAACGAGCTCGGACACCGAGGGCCCGGCGTCGAGGATCGCGGACTTCAGCGAGGCGATGTCCGCGTCGTCGACGAGCTCATGGTCGACCGCGGGCACCGGGTCCTGCCAGATGAGCTCCTCGTCCGGGACGTCCGGGCCGAGGTAGCGCGAGACCGGACCCATGTCGCGGTGGAGAAGCTTGAACCAGGCGCGGGCGAAGGCGTCGGCGAGCTGGTCGGGGTTCTCGTAGAACCGCTGCGAGATCTCCTTGTAGACCGGATCCTTGATGAGCGCGATGTCGGTGGTGGCCATCATCGGCGGAACCCGCTTGGACGCGTCCTCCGCGTCGGGCACGGCCTGCTGCGCCTCGGGGTTGGTGGGCGCCCACTGCTGGGCTCCCGCCGGGCTCGTGGTCAGCTCCCAGTCGTACCCGAAGAGGTTCTCGTAGTAGCCGTTGTCCCAGACGATGGGGTCGTTGGTCCAGGCGCCCTCGAGCCCGCTGGTGATGGTGTCCGAGCCCTTGCCGCTGCCGTAGCTGCTGATCCAGCCCAGGCCCTGCTGCTCGATCGGCGCGCCCTCGGGCTCGGCGCCCACGTACTGGCCGTCGTCGGCCGCCCCGTGCGTCTTGCCGAACGTGTGGCCGCCGGCGATGAGCGCCACGGTCTCCTCGTCGTTCATCGCCATCCGCGCGAAGGTCTCGCGGATGTCCCGCGCGGCCGCCAGGGGGTCCGGGTTGCCGTTGGGGCCCTCCGGGTTGACGTAGATCAGGCCCATCTGAACGGCGCCGAGCGGGTTCGCCAGCTCGCGGTCGCCGCTGTAGCGCTCGTCGCCGAGCCACTCGCTCTCGGGACCCCAGAAGACGTCCTCCTCGGGGGCCCAGATGTCCTCGCGGCCGCATCCGAAGCCGAACGTCTTCAGACCCATCGTCTCGATCGCGCGGTTGCCCGCGAGCACCAGGAGGTCGGCCCACGAGATCTTGCGACCGTACTTCTGCTTGATCGGCCAGAGCAGCCGTCGCGCCTTGTCCAGGTTCGCGTTGTCCGGCCAGCTGTTCAGCGGCGCGAAGCGCTGGGCGCCCGAGCCGCCACCGCCACGCCCGTCGGAGATGCGGTAGGTACCCGCGGCGTGCCAGGACATGCGGATGAACAGGGGCCCATAGTGCCCGTAGTCGGCCGGCCACCAGTCCTGGGAGTCGGTCATGAGCGCATCGAGATCGGCGACCAGGGCGTCGTAGTCGAGGCTCGTGAACTCCTCGGCGTAGTCGAAGTCGCCGCCCAGCGGGTCGGCCTGGGGGTTGTTCTGGCGCAGAATCCTCAGGTTCACCTGCTCGGGCCACCACTGCTGGTTGGCGGTGATGCCGACGGCGTTGTGCCCGGCGTGCATCACCGGGCAGCCGCCGCCGTTCGAACCGTTGCTGTCAGTGCTCATCTCTCTCCACGGTGGTTGGTGTCTTGGGAATGGACGTGTCGTGCGGTGGGGCGGTGGAGGTTACGCGCGGCATTCGGCGCACCGGCCCCAGTAGATGACCTCGGCCTCGTCGACCTCGTAGCCCTGCTCACGCGCGGGCGTCAGGCAGGGCGCGGCCCCGACCGAGCATTCGACGTCGACCATGCGTCCGCAGTCGCGGCATACGAGGTGGTGATGGTTGTCGCCGAGCCGGGGCTCGTAGCGCGCGGACGATCCGGCGGGCTGAATGCGCCGCAGGATGCCGTTCTCGACCAGGACACCCAGGGCGTCGTACACGGCTTGGCGCGAGATCGCGCCGATGTCGGCCGTGGCGGCCGCCGCAACACCGTCGGCGGTGCTGTGAGGCTCGTCACGGACCGCCCTCAACACGGCGAGGCGCTGCGCGGTCACCTGCACCCCGTGGTCCCGCAAGATGTCGGCGGGCTCCGTTGTGGCGGGGCGGGTGTCCGGCACGATCACATCATCTGTCAGATTCTGGATCGTGTCAATAATCGCGGCGCCGCCAGATGCTCCCGCCGGCTCAGCGGTCGTCGGCGTTCGGCGGCGCGGTGCGGCGCTCCAACTCCTCGAGTACCGCCTTCATCTCCTCGATGCTCGCGCGCAGGCGCTCGTCGGTCCCCTCGGCGCCCTTCGGCTCGATGGTGGCCGCCACCTCGCCGCCCTGCGGATCCTCGTCGCGTGCGGCCTCGACGCTGTTGATGACCACGGCGATGACGATGTTCAGAACGATGAAGACGGTGACCAGCACGAAGCTGATGAAGTAGATCCAGGACCAGGAGTGGATCTCCATGCCGCGATCCATGACGTCGACCCAGTCCTCGAGGGTCAGGACCTCGAAGAGCGTCAGCATGGACCGGCCGATGTTGCCCCACTCCTGGGGGTTCTCGGAGTGGAAGAGCAGCCACCCGACCATCCCGTACAGGTAAAAGAACAGCAAGGCCAGGAACGACACGGCACCGATGGGGGCCAGGCTGCGCAGCAGGCCGCGCAGCACGATGCGCAGGTCGGGGATGACGCTGACGATGCGCGCCACGCGGAGCACCCGCACCAGGCGCAACACCGTGGCGCCGGCGCCGATGCTCGGGATGAAGCCGGCGCCCACCACGATCAGGTCGAAGACGTTCCAGGGTTCCCGCAGAAAGCGCCACGGGTGGCGCCCATAGGCCAACACGCGGATGGCGATCTCGACCGAGAACAGGTAGAGGAACGCTCGATCAACGTCGACGAGCAGGCCGCCCACGCGGCTGTCCTCGTCGGCGTACGTCTGAACCCCGAGCACCAGGGCGTTGCCGAGGATCGCGGCGACGACCGCCCACTGGAACCACCGGGCGGTGGCGACGCGCTGACAGAGACGCGCCACGGGTCCTCCCGACGGGCTGGAGGGCACCCCCTCGTCGATGGGGGCGGCGGCGCGCTGCTCGTCCTCGTCGGCCTCGGAATCGCGGTCGCGGCGGATCAGACTGCGTGTGCCACGCAGGCGCATGGGTGGCGGCTTGCCCCTATCGCCCGGCCGGGGCGGAGGCCGGCGGGCCGCAGTCGCGGTCGGAGCGACGACCGTCCGGCAGGATCGTCCGGCACTGTCGCGTGCGGTCGAGCACGAGGCCCTCGGACCGGGCCCCGCGCATGTTCGCCCCTCGCAGGTCCGACGCCGCCAGGACGCTGTCGGTGAGATCGGCGCCGACCAGCACCGCGTCCCGCAGGTCCGACGAGGCCAGGGCGGCGCCGCGCAGGTCGGCCCCGGGGGCGCGAAGACCGCGCGCGCGGGCGCGCGGGAGCACAGCACCCCGGAGGTCGGCGCGGCCGAGGCGCGTTCCTCGGAGGTCACCCAGCGGCATCACGATGCCGCGCAGGCGAGCGCGACCCAGGCCCGCGCCCGAGAGGTCGCGCCCCACGCAGCGTGCGCCGGGGCCGATCCAGCAGCCGTCGATGACCCGGCCGCGCACGAGCTCGATGGTCAGGACGGACGGCCCGATGGGGCCGTCACGAAACGCCGCGGCGCGGGCTCCCAGGGGCCGGAGGCCGGCGAGCGGGCCGCGCAGCGGGGCGACGGGGAACCGCAGCTCCCGTCGATCACGATCCCAGGTGGGCCGACCCACGCGCAGCGCGCGGGCGCGACGGGAGGGCCCCGCACCGGCCTGCACGACAAGGCCGCGCGCGCCCGCTCCGGAGACCAGCGACGTCCACGCATCCGAAAGGTCGGCCACCTCGATCTCGCCGGCGCGCGGCCGGGCCGGGC
>JARFPS010000069.1 GCA_029288175.1 Miltoncostaea sp.
TGGAGGAGATCGCCCGCCGGCTCGACGCCGGTTCCGAGTGACCCGGGGCGATTCGCTAATCTCCACCGGCTCCACCAGCGACAGGACGGGCGATGGCAGTTCCGAAGCGAAAGACCTCGAAGCAGCGGCGCGACACCCGCCGCGCCACACACGGCATCTCGGCGGCCCGCATGGGCCGCTGTCCGTCGTGCGGCAGCCCGGTGCGGCCGCATCACGTCTGCGGTGTCTGCGGCAACTACCGCGGCACCAAGGTCGTCGAGATCGAGCCTTGACCCACGCCCTCCCGCCCCGGCGCCATGGCCGGTGACGTCACCGTCGCGCTCGACGCGATGGGCGGGGACCACGCGCCGGGCGAGCCGGTCAAAGGAGCGCTGGCCGCGGCGGGGGCGGGGATCCGCGTCAAGCTGGTCGGCGACGAGCGGGTTCTGAGCGACGAGCTCGCCGCACACGGCGGCCCCGCGCCCGGGGTCGACATCGTCCACGCCCCCCAGGTCATCGGCAGCAGCGAGGACGGCGCGCGCGCAGTGCGCTCCAAGCCGGGCGCATCCGTGGCCGTCGCCTGCCGGCTCGTGGGCGAGGGCGAGGCGCAGGCCGTCGTGTCGGCGGGCCACACGGGCGCGATGCTGGCCGCGTGCACGCTCTATCTGCGCCGGGTGCCGGGCGTCATGCGCCCGGGCATCGCGGTGGTCATGCCGAGCTCGCGCGGTCCGGTCGTGCTGCTCGATGCGGGCGCCAACGCCGAGGCCCGGCCGGAGCACTACCCGCAGTTCGCGCTCATGGGCCGTCTCTTCGCGCGCGACGTGCTCGGTCTCGCCGATCCCCGCGTGGGGCTGCTGTCCATCGGGGAAGAGGACGCCCGCGGCAGCGAGACGGTCCAGGCCGCGCATGTCCTGCTCCGCGACACGCCGGGCTTCATCGGCAACGTCGAGGGGCGCGACATCCCCCGCGGCCTGGCCGACGTCGTCGTGACCGACGGCTTCACCGGGAACGTGGCGCTCAAGCTCTACGAGGGCGCGGCGTCGTTCCTGTTCACCGAGGTCCGCGAGGCGGTCCAGACCACCCTCGCCGGCCGCATCGGCGCACTGCTGGCCCGGCCGTCGCTGCGGCGCATGCGCGACCGACTCGATCCCGAGACGTACGGCGGGGCCTACCTTCTGGGAGTCCGCGGGCTCGCCGTCATCGGCCATGGGAACTCGCACGCCACGGGTATCACCAACGCGCTGCGTCTCGCCGGGCGTGGCGCGCGGGAGGGCCTGGTGGCCCAGTTTGCGAGCGCGCTGGCGGGCGAAACCTCCGCCAATCCTCCGGCAGCGTAGGATCCCCCCGAACGCCGGGGCCGCGAGCCGTCCGGCGGTGTCGATAGTCTGCCGCGCCGTGAAACCCGGAACCTCCGGTTGATCGTGGGGCGACGGCGTTACAAGGGAGCAATACGTGGCGCGAGACAAGGCCTTTGAGCAGATCCGGGACATCCTCGCCGAGCAGCTCGGCGTCGACGCGGGCGAGATCACCGAGGAGTCGCGTTTTCAGGAGGACCTCAACGCGGACTCGCTCGACCTGGTCGAGCTCATCATGGAGATGGAGGACCGGTTCAAGGTCAAGATCCCGGACGAGGAAGCGGAAAAGATCACGACCGTCGGTCAGGCCGTCGACTACGTCGAGAAGCAGGGCGGCTGACGCCGGTTCCATGGCGCCGCTCGCGGCGCTCTTGGAGCGTCTCTCGCCCGGGATCCGGGCGAGGGCGCTGTCGCATCGCTCCTACGTCCCGGCGCGCGCCGACTCGTACGAGCGCCTCGAGTTCCTCGGTGATGCGGTGCTGCAACTGGTCGTGAGCGACGAGCTGATGCGTCGGCATCCCGCGGCCGACGAGGGCGACCTGTCGTGGATGCGGCAGTCGGTCGTCAGCGGCGCCTCCTGTGCCCGTGTCGCGGCCGCGGCCGCCCTCGACGAGGCGATGGTGCAGGTGGCTCCCCGGCGGGCCCGCGCCGCCGCACGCGACCTGTCCGGCAAGGAGAGCGTGCGCGCCGGACTCACCGAGGCCGTCATCGGCGCGGTCTGGACGGAGCTCGGCCCCGAGGAGGCCTCGGCGGCCGTTCTGGAGTCCTTCGCCGACGCGCTCGACGCCGCGGAGCCCGGTCGCCGGGATCCCAAGACGGAGCTCCAGGAGGAGGCCGAGCGGCGCGGCGAGGATCTGCGCTACGTCCTCGTCGAGCAGCGGGGGCCGGCCCACGAGCCGGTCTTCGTGACCGACGCGCGGATCGGTGGACGCGCCATGGGTCGCGGGGAGGGGCGCAGCAAGCAGTCCTCGGAGGCCGCGGCCGCCGCTGAGGCGCTCGGGCGCCTCGGGGGTGATCGCCGCTAGTGCTCAGCCGTGTCGCCATCAGGGGCTTCAAGTCCTTCGCCCGCGCCACGGACGTCGACCTCGGCGAGGGCGTCAACGTCGTCGTCGGCCCCAACGGGTCGGGCAAGAGCAACCTCGTCGAGGCCATCCTCTGGGCGCTGGGCGAGCAGCGGCCCGCCAACCTCCGCGCCGACGGCATGCAGCAGATCCTCTTCGGGGGTGACGCCTCCCTGCCTCAGGCGGCCTTCGCCGAGGTCTCGCTGACCCTCACCCGCGACGACCCGCCCTCGGGGATGCCGGCCGAGATGCAGGTGACGAGACGTCTCACGCGCGCCGGCGACGCCCACTACAGGGTCGACGGTGTCGAGTGCCGGTTGCTCGACATGCGCGAGCGCCTGGCCGACTGGGGTCTCAGCTCCGACGGCCTCTCGGTGATCCGGCAGGGGCAGGTGGAGCGGATCTGCACCAGCAAGCCGGCCGATATCCGGGCGATCGTCGAGGAGTCGGCGGGCGTCGCCGTGTCGCGCCGCCGCCGGCGCAGGGCCGAGCTCAAGCTCGGCCGCGTCGAGACACAGCTCGACCGCGCCCGCGACGTTGCCGACGAGGTCAGCTCGCGCCGCCGCTCGCTGGGTCGCCAGGCCCGGGCCGGGCTCGTATACACATCTCCGAGCCCACGAGACAT
>JARFPS010000098.1 GCA_029288175.1 Miltoncostaea sp.
GTGTGCGGCCGCGGGTCAGCGCTCCCTGCAATCGGGGGCGCGCTTGTCGCGACAAGCGGCGAGACCCTCCCGGAAGGCCTCTGACCCGCAGGCGCGGGCGCGCCATCGCTCGGCCACCCGAGGGCCCTCCTCGCGTGAGCCCTCCGTGAGGGCCCTCACCGACGCGCGGGTTCCGGCGACCGCCAGCGGGGCCGCGCCGGCCACGTCGGCCCCGGCCGCGCCGGCGGCTTCCCAGGCGTCCCCGTCCGCGGCGAGCTGGTCCACCAGGCCGATCTCCAGCGCCTCTCGCCCGCTGAGGGGGCGCCCGGTCAGGAACAGGCGCCGCGTGCGGGACGGCCCCAGCTCGCGCACGAAGCGCCGCAGGCCGTCGGCGGCGTAAACGACGCCGATGCGGGCCGCGGGCATGCCGAGCTTCGCCTCGGGGGACGCCACGCGCCAGTCGCAGGCCATGGCCAGCTCGAGCGCCCCGCCGAACGCCGAGCCGTTGACCACCGCGACGACGGGGCGCGGGCAGTCCTCGATCGCCCCGGCGGCCCGCCCCAGCAGGCGCTCGCCGTCGAGAACCGTCTGTGACAGGTCCTCGGGCGTGGCCTCCGAGAGGTCGAGGCCGGCGCTGAAATGGCGCTCGCCGGCGCCGCCCAGCAACACGACCCGCGCCTTCGGCGCGCGCCGTTCCAGAGCGTTCACCAACGCGTCGAGCATCGAGGGCGTCAGCGCATTGGCCCGGCTCGGGTTGCTGAACCGGAGGCTCAGTACGGTGTCGTCGGAGTCGACGAGCAGCTCGGGAGCGGAAGCGTCAGATGACATCGGTCACCATCGTGGGTGCGGGGGCAGTGGGCTCGTACTATGGCGCTCTTCTGGCGCGAGATGGGCACCGGGTGACCATGATCGCCCGCGGAGCCCGCCTGGAGGGCCTGGCACGCCGGGGTCGCGTGAGCGTGGTCGAGGCCGACGGGCGGCGCTGGAGCGCGCCGGTCCACGCCGCCTCGGAGCCCGCGGACGTCGCGGATCTGGTGGTGGTCACGACCAAGAGCCATCACACCCCGGAGGTCGCCGAGATGGCCGCGGCGGCCGTCGCCCCGAGCGGGGCGCTGCTCTCACTGCAGAACGGGGTCGAGAACGTGGCGCACCTCGACCGGGCCGCGGGGCGCCGTCGCACGCTCGCAGGGCTGGCGTTCGTGGGTCTGTGGATCCCCGAGCCGGGGGTGGTCGCGCACGGAGCCGAGGGCGCCGTCAAGGTCGGTGACCCCGCCGGGGGGGCGACCGCGCGGGCGCGACGGCTGCACGCGCTGCTCGCGCCGAGCTGGGACGTGACCCTCAGCGAGGACATCGTGCTCGACCAATGGCGGAAGCTGCTGTGGAACATCGGCTTCAACGCCCTGTGTGCCGTCACCGGCGCCACGGCGGGCGAGGCGCTGGCGGTCCCGGAGTCGCGGGCCCTGGTCCGCGAGGCGATGCGCGAGGCCGTGGCGATCGCGGCCGGCCACTCCATCGCCCTGACCGAGCGGGACGTCGACGAGATGGCCGCCCACAACGAGCAGCTCCGGGACTACCGCCCCTCGACGGCGCGCGACCTCGACGAGTCCAAGCGCGTCGAGCGCGAGGCGCTCTGCGGCTTCGTGGTCCGGGAGGGGCGGCGGCTGGGAGTGGACGTGCCGGTCAACCGCGTTCTCGACGGCCTGCTGGCACTCCAAGAGGCGAGGGGGCTGGCGGCCTAACCCGAGGCCGACGTGCCGGTCGAGACCCCGGCCGAGGACGGCTTGCCCGCGGCGACCGGCGCCCCCAGGTCGAGCGCCCGGTGCCGGGAGCCCCAGGGCTCGTCCTCGATCAGCACCACCTGCCACCGGTCGGCCGGGTCGCCCACGAGGTCGGGCGGGGCCCACAAGCGGAGGACGGTCTCGCGACGGCCGTCCGGGACGCGCTGCCACGCCGCGTGGCGCAGGTCGCTCCCGGAGCCCCGCGCGACGAGCGCCACGCGGACGGGGGCGGTCGACCGGTGGCGGCGGCGCACCACCGCCACCACGCCACCGGAGGACATGGGCGTCAACTCCACGTGGGCGCCGGGACGGCGGGGCCGCTTCCGCATCTCGACCCAGGCCGCCGCACCGAAGATGGCGGGGCCCAGAAGCGCTGCGGGGACGAGCGCGACGAACGACATCCCGTCCGCGCCCGCCACCGTGACGGCGGCGAACAGCATCGCGACGCCCCAGCCCAGGCCGAGGGCGAGCCACAGGGCGCCGACCAGGAGCGAGCCGCGGGGGCGCAGGCCCAGGTCGCGCACGGCGGCCAACCGGCTCACAGACCCAGCGTGGCGTCGGCCAGCACCCGCTCGACGACCTCGTCGAAGCCGGATCCCGCCGCCTCGGCGGCCTTCGGAAGCAGCGAGGTGTCGGTCATTCCGGGAATCGCGTTGACCTCCAGAACCCAAAGGGCGTCGCTCTCGTCGAGAAGAAGATCCACCCGGGAGAACCCCCGACAGCCCAGCGAGCGGTGGCACGCGAGCGCGATCGACGAGGCCTCGGAGGCGGTCTCGGCCGGTATGTCGGCCGGAGCGTGCAGCTCCGTGAGCCCCGGGGTGTAACGGGCCTCGAAGTCGTAGAAGTCGCGGCCCTTGGGCACGGCCTCCACGACCGGAAGGGCGGTGGCCCCTTCGCCGTGCCCGAGGATCGTCACCGCCAGCTCGCGCCCCGACACCCAGCGCTCGAGGAGGACATGGTCGTCGTAGCTCAGCGCCGACATCAACGCGCTGGCGACCTGGCCCGGCTCGCGGGCGACGCCGATGCCCAGTGCCGAGCCCTGCCGCGACGGCTTGACCACCAGGGGCAGGCCGAGCTTGTCCACGATGTCGGGCAGCGCCTCGGCCGCGCCCAGCTCGCGGAAGGCCTGCTGGCTGAAGGCCGTCCACTCCGGAGTAGGGATCCCGTCGGCCGCGAAGATCGACTTCGAGCGGACCTTGTCCCACGAGCGCTGGCAGGCCAGCACCCCGGAGCCGGTGTAGGGGATCTCGAGTATCTCGAGCAGCTCCTGAACGGTGCCGTCCTCACCGCCGCTGCCGTGGAGCGCGACGAAGGCCGCCGACGGCCGCTCGGCCCGCAGAGTCGCGACCAGGCGCTCGTCGGGATCGACGCTGAGCACCTCGTGACCGCCGCGCCGCAGCGACGCGACCACGCTCGCCCCGCTGCGCAGGCTGACCTCGCGCTCCATCGAGCGGCCGCCCGCGAGCACGACGACGGGCCCGGCGCTCACTCGGATCCTCCACCCAGGCCGAGGGCGCGATGCAACTCCACGGCATCGTGCACCGCCTCCCCCAGTCGCCGCACGCCCTCGCTGATCGTGGCCTCGGGGACGCCAGAGAAGTTCAGTCGCATGGCGTTCCGGCCCTGACCGTTCAGGAACGCCGCGGCGCCGGGCACGAACGCGACCTCGCGGGCGATGGCCTGGGCCAGAAGGTCGCGGGTGTCGACGGCCTCGGGCAGCTCGGCCCAGACGAAGAGCCCGCCGGACGGCCTGGTCCATCGGGCGTCGGCCGGAAATTCCTCGTCGAGCGCGCGGAGCATCGCGTCGCGGCGGCCCCGGTAGATGTCGTTGAGCCGGGCCACGTGGTCCTGCCAGTCGTAGCGGCTGAGGTACTCGATGATGAACCGCTGCGTGACGGTACCCGAGCAGAGGTCGGCGGCCTGCTTCCCGAGGTTCATCTTGCGGAGCACCGGCGCGGGCGCGGCCACCCACCCGACGCGGACGCCCGGGGCGAGGATCTTCGAGAACGTCGACAGATAGACCACCCATCCCGAGCCGCCGTCGAGCTCCCAGAGCGAGGGCAACGGCTCGCCCTCGAAGCGGATCTGGCCGTAGGGGTTGTCCTCGATGATCAGCAGCTCACGCCGCTGGGCGATGTCGACCAGTCGCCGGCGCCGCTCCAGCGACATCGTCACGCCGCCGGGGTTGTGGAAGTTCGGGATGGTGTAGAGGAGCTTCGGCGCCCTGCCCTCGGCGGCCAGGCGGTCCAGGGCCTCCTCGACCAGGTCGACCTGCAGGCCGTCCTCGTCCATCGGGATGTGCACGACGTCGGCCTCGTAGGTCGTGAAGCAGGGCACCGCGCCCGGATACGTCGGGCCCTCCGCCAGCACCACGTCGCCGGGGTCGACGAAGGTGCGGATGCTGAGGTCGATCGCCTGCTGACCGCCGCTGGTGACCATGACGTCGTCCACGTGGGCCGACAGGCCCTCGACGGCCATGACCTCCACGATGAGCTCGCGCAGCTCGGCGAGCCCCTCGGTGGGGCCGTACTGGAGAGAGCTGGCCAGGTGATCGCGGGCCATGATCTCGGTGATCTCGTCGAACGTCGCGCGCTGGAACGACTCGGTGTTGGGGAAGCCCCCGGCCAGCGAGATGATCTCGGGGCGCTCCGAGAGCGACATCAGGTCGCGCATCGCCGAGCTGACGATGCCGGACGCCCGGGAGGCGAACCGCTCGTCGTAGCGCGCGGAATCACCCGGGGAGAGCGCGGACTCGGCCCCGGTGGGCGTGCTGGCTCGTGGTGCGTCGGGAAACGTCACGGAAGGGTGCCTCACCGTCGGAGCTCCAGTGTAGTGGCGAGGGTGGCGACGACACGCCGGGCGGGCCGCGCAGGCCCGGGAACCAGGCATGCGGCGGTCGCGTTGCTAGCATCGGCGGCCGTGTCGACCACCCCCGCGCCACCGGCCGGGCCGCGCCTTTTCCGCGCCCCCCGCCTCCGCGCGGCGAGCCGGGCCGACTGGGCCCAGCTCGTTCGCTTCTGCGTCGTGGGAAGCACCGGCTACGTCGTCAACCTCGTCGTGTTCGGGTTGCTCGTCCACGTGGCCGACGCCCACCACCTGCCCGCGGCGGTGGGTGCTTTCGCGGTCGCGTGGTCGTGCAACTTCGTCTTCAACAAGTATTGGACGTTCCGGCGCCACCGCCTGTCGGCCGTGCACCAGGCGGCGCGCTACCTGGCGGTGAGCCTCGCCGCGCTCGCCCTGAACCTGGTGATCCTGGACCTGCTCGTCCAGGCAGAGCTTCCGCGCCTTCTGGCACAGGCCACCGCGATCGCCGCCGTCACTCCGGTCAACTTCCTGCTGAACCGGCGCTGGTCGTTCCGATGAGCCCCCGCGCGCCGGCCGCATGACCGCCGCCGCGCGCTGGGCCTCGGC
>JARFPS010000255.1 GCA_029288175.1 Miltoncostaea sp.
GGGTCGTAGCCGAAGCCGCCGCTGCCCCG
Source organism: Miltoncostaea sp. (assembly GCA_029288175.1). Taxonomy (GTDB): domain Bacteria; phylum Actinomycetota; class Thermoleophilia; order Miltoncostaeales; family Miltoncostaeaceae; genus JARFPS01. Next base: position 30 of record JARFPS010000255.1, read on the forward strand.
CTGCGCGAGGGCGATCGTGCCGGGGCACGTGCCGCACGCGACGAGCATGTCGTCGTCGGGGGACAGGGCGACCAGCACCGAGACGAACGCCGCGCCCCGATCCGAGACGTCCTCCAACTCCGACAGCAGAAGCCGGCAGTTGTCGTCGTAGGTGGCGTCGGGGCCGGCGTACCGCGCGCTGAAGACGCCGGGGCGCCCGCCAAGCGCCCGTACCGAGAGCCCGGTGTCGTCGGCCACCACGAACGCGTCGGAGCGGTCGAGACGGCGCAGGGCGCGGGCTTTGATCAAGGCGTTCTGGAAGAGGGTCGTGCCCGTCTCTTCGGGGTCGAAGCCCTCGGGTGCGCCCACGATCTCGGCGTCGCCGAGGATCTGCGACAACTCGCGGACCTTGCCCTGGTTGCCGGTGGCGAGCGCGATCTTCACGCGTCGACCGCGGCGCGCTGGTGCCCGCCGAGCACGGCGATGCCCGCGGCCGCGAGGTCGAGCAGGCCGTCGAGCTGCGTCCGCGAGAAGAGGGAGCCCTCCGCGGTGGCCTGCACCTCCACCACCTCTCCCGACCCGGTCATGACGACGTTGACGTCGGCGTCGGCCCGCGAGTCCTCGCTGTAGTCGAGATCCAGCAGCGGCTCGCCGCCCACGAGACCCACCGACACCGCGGCCACCGAGTCGACGAGCGGGACGGCCGCCATGTCGCCGCGCTCGACGATGCGCGACGTGGCGCGATGCAGGGCCACCCAGGCCCCGCAGATCGACGCGCAGCGCGTTCCACCGTCGGCCTGTAGCACGTCGCAGTCGAGCCACACGGTGCGCTCCCCCAGCGCCTCCATGTCGACCACGGCCCGCACGGAGCGCCCGATGAGCCGCTGGATCTCGGACGAACGCCCGTCGAGCTTCCCGCGGCTGATATCGCGGGCCTTCCGGTCGCCCGTGGAGGCGGGCAGCATTGCGTACTCGGCGGTGACCCACCCCAGCCCGGAGCCGCGCCGCCACCGCGGCACGTCCTCCTCGACCGACGCCGTGCAGATGACGCGCGTGCCCCCGATCGAGATGAGGGCGCTGCCGTCGGCGGTGTCGACGAAATCCGGGGTGATCTCGACGGGCCGCAGGTCGTCCGGCTGTCGGTCGTCGCCCCGCACCGGCCGGATAGTAGCCTCTCGGCCCAGATGCCCGACAGCCCGGAGGATCTGGCGCGACTGCTCGCCGAGGCCGACCACGCCATCGTTCTGACCGGCGCCGGCATCTCGACCGAGAGCGGCATCCCCGACTTCCGCTCCGCCGGCGGCCTCTGGGAGGAGTACGACCCGATGGAGGTGGCGAGCATGGCCACCTTCCAAAGCGAGCCGGAGCGCTTCTGGCGCTTCCACCGTCCGCGCATCGACATGCTGGCCTCCGTCGATCCCAACCCCGCTCACCACGCCGTGGCCGAGATGCAGCGCCGGGGCGTGCTGCACGAGCTGGTGACGCAGAACATCGACCGGCTGCACAGTCGCGCCGGCAGCCCGGAGCCCATCGAGATCCACGGCTCGCTCGATCGCGGCACGTGCATCCGGTGCCGGGCGACGGTCGAGATCGACGTGCTCATCGCGCGGGCCGACGCCGCGGACGACGGCGTGCCGCGGTGCGAGGAGTGCGGGTTTCAGATGAAGAGCGGGGTGATCCTGTTCGGCGAGGCCATGCCCGAGGTGGCCCTTGAGGCGGCGTTCGACGCGGCCGACGCGGCGGACGTGATCCTGGTGGTGGGGACCTCCCTCCAGGTGGCGCCGGTCAGTCAGCTCCCGGGCATGGTGCTGAGCCGTGGCGGCCGGCTGGCGATCCTCACCGAGAGCGAGACGCCCTATGACCACCGCGCCGACGTCCGACTGCACGGCAAGGCCGGCGTGCAGCTGACCGAAGCGCTCGACGCCCTCGACGGGCTCCTCTAGAGGCTCTTCCGCAGACGGTCGATCCAGGCCACCAGCGAGTCGGCCACCGGCTCCTCGTAACCGCCGAAGACGTGGTTGGCGCCGTCGATCTCCTCGAGCCACACGCTCGGACATCCGCCGCGCTCTGCGATCGCGGCGAGCTCCGGACCCTCCGTCGACGGCACCAGCTCGTCGGCGCCGGCCTGGATGATCGCCATGGGCACCGTCACCTGCCCCACCCGCAGGCGCGACACCGCGTGATAGGCCTCGGGCCCGCGGGCGAACCAGAATGTCTTCAGCGTCCAGATCTCGGCGTCGCGGGGACGGTCCGACGGCCCGGACGCCCGGCGCACCACCACGATGCGGTCGTTCGCGGAGCGCTCGGGATCGGGGCGCAGCGCAACACGGGCACGCAACGCGACATCTTCGTAGGTGGGCCAGGAGTTGAACTGCTGCCAGCGCCGGCGCGTGGCGCCGGGGAGCGATGCCGGGTGCGCGACGGTGGCCAGCCCCACGACGTGCTGCGGACGACGAAGCGCCTGGTAGTGGGTGGCGATGGTGGCGCCCATGCTGAAGCCCAGGAGCACCACCTGGCGGAAGCCGAGCCGCCCCAAGAGGGCCATGCTGGCGTCGAGGTCCAACGGGGTCCGATGAAGAAGGCCCCCGCCGAAGAACACCCCGTAGTTCGCCATGCGCGTGTTGATCGCCAGCACCGTGAACCCGGCCGAGGCGATGCCGAACGACAACCGCCGCGGCAGCCCGCTGACGTAGTTGCCCACGGATCCGTGAACGACCAGCACGGCCACCCGCCGGCGCCCGCCCGTGGGGTGCTGGGGTCGGTAGATCATCCCGTCCCAGGTCTTCTTGTCCGTGGTGTTGATGACCACCGGCTGCGCGCTGAGCGCGCGGTCGTCGGTGCCGAACAGCGGCGGACGTGTGGGGCGCGGCGACGACCGGCGGCGGTCGACCGGACGTGCCCTCGCGTTACCCATGGTCCCTCAGCCAGCGGATGGCCGCCTCCAGCGTGGGGATCTCCCTGTCCTTGAACGAGTGCTTCGCGCCGGGGATCGGCACCACCTGGACGTCGGGGTTGCCCGCCTTGGACGCCACGTCGGCGAGCGCCCAGGCCTCCTCGGGATCGACGATCTCGTCCGCCGTCCCCTGCACGAGCAGGATGGGCGCCCAGACCTGGCCGATCTGCCGGAACGCCATCGCCTCGGTGGCGTTCGGGCCGCGCGAGGTCCACCAGGTGCGATAGGTGTAGACCTCGCTGTCGTGTGGCTGCTGCGTCGGGCCCCGGCTCTGCTCGATGACGAACATGCGGTCGGCGTCGGCGTCGTTGGGATCGTGACCGATGGCGCGACGCACGTGGCTGGCCAGGTCGCGGTACTTCGGACGCGCGCCGTACCGCTCGGCTCGACGCTGCAGCGACTGGGGCAGGCCCCACGGGTTCCCCAGGCACAGCAGTCCGCGCACGGCGGGATCGTGGTGAACCGCCGCGAAGCGCGTCGCCAGGGTCGCGCCGCTCGAGTAGCCCGACAGGATGATCTGGTCGTAGCTCTGCTCCCGAAGCCAGCGTATGGCCGCCGCGATGTCGCGCAGGGCGTCGTCGAAGATCGCATCGCCGAACAACTGGCCCACGTTCCCCATGCGGGTCTCGCACACCAGGATGGGGAAGCCCGCCCGCGCGATGGGGGCCGGCAGGAAGCGCAACGTCCCCACCAGGAAGTTGCCCATGATGCCGTGCACGTGAACGACGGCGGTGCGCCGCCCCGTCGAGCGATGGCGAGCGCGGGCAGCGCGCTCGTCCACCTCGAGCAGGGCGTCGTGCGTCTCGCCGTCCTCCGCGGTGAGCGAGACCAGATGACGCTCGACGGCCACCGCGCTAGGCCGCCGGGAGCGCCGAGGGGTCGATCCTCTCGACCTCTCCGAGGGGCATCTGCAGAAAGCGCGTCCCCAGCTCGCGGAAGAGCTCGGGATCGCCGGAGCAGGCGAAGCGGTAGTCGCCCTCGCGCCCCGGGGGCTGGGACAGCCCCTTGCGCTGCAGGCTCTCGCCGATCTCCCGGGCGATCTCCTCCCCGCTCTTGATGAGGGTCACACCCGGCAGCGATCGGCGCAGAAGACGCTCGATCATGGGGTAGTGGGTGCACCCGAGGATGGCCGTGTCCACGTCGGCGTCGCGAAGGGGCCCGGTGTAGGAGCGGACCAGGTCGACCACCTCCTGATCGACCTCCTCCGCGCGCTGAATGGCCGGTGCCAGGGCCGGGCAGGCCACGCTGGTCACGGCCACGCCGGCGTCGTGGGCCGCCACCATGCGCTCGTAGGAGCCCGAGCGCACCGTGGCCTCGGTCGCCAGCAGTCCCACGCGCCGGTTGCGCGTGGCCATGACCGCCGCCCGCGCCTCGGGGCCCATGACGCCCAGCACGGGCACCGTCAGGTGGGTCTGCAGCCAGCCGAGCGCGGCCGCCGTGGCCGTGTTGCAGGCGATCACGATCAGCTTGGCATCGTTTCTCAGCAGCCAGTCGGCCACCGCCCCGGCCCTCTCCCGCAACCAGTCGTCGCTCTTCACGCCGTACGGGAAGGCGGCCGAGTCCCCGAAGTAGATGAAGTCCTCGGCCGGCAGCCCCGCGAGGCACTCGTCGAGCACCGTCTGCCCTCCGTCGCCGGAGTCGAAGAAGCCGATGGGGCGGGCGGGTGGGGCCTCGTCAGGGGACAGGCGGCTACCATAGCCCCGCGTGCCAACGACGATCGTTGTCGACTACCTGTTCTGCCGGTCCTGCCCGTCGCTCGAGGAGGGGCTTCAGCGACTCCGGGACGCCGCCGACGCGGCGGAGGTGGAGCTGGACGTGCGCGTGGTCGAGGTCCGCGACGACGACGAGGCGGAGCG
>JARFPS010000284.1 GCA_029288175.1 Miltoncostaea sp.
GTTGTGGGCCAGGAGAAAGGTGGTGTTGCGGAACTTGCGCGACACGCCTCGCGTCAGGTTGTTCATGACCACCACCCGCAGCGAGTCGTCCAGTAGCGGCCGGACCTCGTCCTAGATCCAGTCGCGGTGTTTCTCGGTCACCGCCGAGTCCATGTAGTCCCAGCACTCGGGGGCGTCCCAGAAGTAGCCCGACAGGCAGAACTCGGGAAAGAGCACCACGTTGGCGCCGCGCCGCTTGAAGACCCGCAGGGCGCGCAGCACCTTGGCCTTGTTGGCCTCGACGTCGGGCACCTCCGCGGCGATGTTCGCGAGGCCGACCGAGAGCGCCGTGGGGTCCTCCGAAAAGGTCCGCTCCACGACGAGGAACTCGTCCTCGCTGGCAAGGTGTCCGGCCGCCTCCTGCGGCGGCGGCGAGTCGCTCATGTGATCGTCGGAATCGGGCATCGACTGCAAGGCTAGCCGGGACGACGCCCACGGGCGGGCGCGGGGACCGCCCCTCGGGTCTGGATGGCCCCCGGCACCGCCGGCCGTCGGATAGCGTCCCGCGCGATGCGCGGTGGAGCAATCGCCCGCCTGTCCGGCCTCATCTTGGGCGTCGTCATCGTGGCCATCGACGGCGTGGGCACCGCCATGGCCCTGCCGGCGATCCAGGCCGATCTCGACGCGTCGTTCTCCACGCTCCAGTGGACGATCTCGATCTACCTGATGACCGTGGCGCTCACCGTGGTGGTGATGGGGCGATTCGGCGACATGTTCGGCCGTCGCCGCATCTACCTGCTGGCCTTGGCCGCGTTCGGGCTGGGCTCGCTCGTCTGCGGGCTCGCGCCTGACATCGCGGTCCTGTTGGCGGGGCGTGTCGTGCAGGGGTTCGGGGGCGCCGGCCTGTACGTGCTGTCGCTGGCCCTGGTCACCTCCTCGGTGCCCAGGGAGCGCATCGGTAGCGGGGTCGCCCTCTGGGCCGCGGCCGCCGGCGTGGGCATGGCCATCGGACCGCTGGTCTACGGCGCCCTGGTCGACCTGGTGGATTGGCGGGCGGTGTTTCTGGTGAACATCCCGATCGTGGCCGTGGCCTACGTTCTGACGGTGACGAGGATCGAGGAGTCGTCCGACCCGCAGGCCGGTCGCACCGTCGACGTCCGGGGCATCGCCCTGCTGACCGCCGGCCTGGGCATGCTGCTTCTGGGGATCATCCAGGCCGACGCCTGGGGCTGGACCTCGCCCCTGACGCTCGGCCTGATCGTCCTCTCGGCGATCCCGTTCGCCCTGTTCGTGGCGGTGGAGGATCGGGTGCGGCAGCCGCTCATCGAGCTCGCGCTCTTCGGCAAGAACGCCGCCTTCGTCGCGGCCAACGCGGTCGGCGTGGGGGTCTACTTCACCATCTACGCGGTCGCGTTCGTGATGGCGATCTTCCTGCAGGACATCCAGGGCCACTCCGCCGCGGAGGCCGCGCTGCTGCTGCTTCCGTGGCCCGTCGCCTTTGCCCTGATGGCGCCGCGGGCGGGGAAGCTCGTGCCGCGCGTCGGCGCGGTTCCGATGATGGTCGGCGGCTCGCTCGGTCTCGCCGTCTCGGCCCTGATGCTCGGCTTCGCCGACGAGTCCACCGGCGAGCTCTACATCGGCGGAGCGCTTCTGTTGTTCGGCATCGGCCAGGCGTTCGCGATCGTTGCCGTCAGCGCGGCCGCGCTGGGGGCGGTGCCCCGCGAGAAGGCCGGGGCGGCGTCGGGCATCCGCTCGACGATGGCCTACGTCTCGGCAAGCCTGGGCGTTGCGGTGGTCGGTGCCGTGCTCCTGGTTCGGGAGCGCGCCCGCCTGGGGCAGATCACCGAGGAGGACGGCCGGCGGCTGACGACCGACGAGCAGCAGGAGATCGACGGCGTGCTGGCCGGGTCCGAGCAGGCGGAAGCCCGGCTGGGCGACTACCCGCCGCTGCAGGAGGAGCAGATCCGCGAGGCCGCGGGGCAGGCCTTCTCGGCCGGCCTCACCGCCGGCATGGTGGTGTGCGCGGGCGTGCTGGTGGCCGGCGTTCTGCTGCTGTTGGCGATCACCCGTCGCGCCGCCCATCGGGTTCCGGCGCCGCAGGGGCACCCCGGGTTGCCGCCCCACCCGGAGCCCGAACCGAAGGACTGAGCCGCAGATCCCCCCGTTGCGGTGGGTGAGGCCACACCCGCGCCGACCCGCTCGGCGCGGGCCTCCGGCAGACTCCCACGTCCTGGGCGGCAGAGATCGGCCTCACCCGCGACCGCAGCTGCCAGGGCTTGGCGCCGAGGCATCGACCGAGGGGAAGACATGCAGGACAAGACACCGATCCGCGCGGTCGAGTCCGCCGTGGAGACGGACTGGGACCGCCACGCCTACCGCGTGCTGAGCGCGGTGGCGATCCTGGTGCTGCTCATCGGCACCATCACGTTCCGCCTGCTCGAGGACTGGAGCTGGGTGGACTCCTTCTACTTCGCGTCCATCGCGGTGACCACGGTGGGTTTCGGGGACCTGACGCCCTCGACGGACGCGTCGAAGTTGTTCACCGTCGCCTATGTCTTCAGCGGCATCGCCGTGATCTCGCTCTTCATCAATCAGACGCTGCGGCGCCACGCCCGTCGCGTGGCGAGTCGACACGGATCCTGAGGCGGACGTGCCCGAGGAGCCACACTCCGAGGATCGGGGATCGAAGCGGTCCAGGGTGCGACGGCGCCTGGCCGAGCTCTACGAGCGGCTGGAGCGCGAGCGCCCGCGCAACCCGCTGATCGAGACCGGCTTCCGGCTCCTGGCCCGCGATCGCGAGATGGCGGGCGCCGTCCTGGGTGGCGGTCTCGCCTACCGGCTCTTTTTCCTCGCCCTCGCCCTCGTCGTGACCTTCGCGGGTGGCTTCGGCTTTCTCGACTCCGACAGCGTGCGCGCCCGGAGCGAGGATCTGGGCCTCGGGGAGTCGGTCGTCACGAGCGTCGAGACGGCGGCCGAGGAGGCGGAGTCCGCCCGCTGGTGGCTGTTGATCGTCGGGGCGGTCCTCGCGCTCTGGTTCGCGTTCAGCCTGTTCCGGGCGCTCCGCCTCGTGCAGGCCGCCGCGTGGCGCCAGCCGCCGCCTCCGCTGCGCCGCGCACCGGTCGCCGCGCTGAGCGTGCTCGGATGCGTGGTGGGGATGGTGGTCTTCACGCTGCTGCTCTCGTGGCTGCGCGAGGAGGGCTCCCTCCTCGGCCTGATCGTCGCGTGGGTCGGCGGGATCGCCTTCTTCGGCGCGGTGTGGGTGCTCGTGTCGGAGCGGCTTCCCAGCCGGGATGTACCGCTCCGCGCCCACCTGCCCGGCGCCGTCCTGTTCGGCGTCGTGCTCTGGGGCATCCAGGTCTTCTCGTCGATCTACCTGGCGGACAAGCTGGCGAGTCAGGCCGCGCTGTACGGCGTGCTCGGCCTTGCGGCCGCCGCGCTCTTCTTCCTCTACCTCGTCGGTCGAGGCATCGTGTGGGCCGCGGTCCTCAACGCCACGGTGTGGGACGTGAGGAACGGGACGTCGGACCCCGGCGGTGGGGGCTAGGGCCGCGGACCGAGGGTGGCGACGATCTCCGTCTCGCCTCCGTCCCTGACGATGCTCACCGTCACCTCGTCGCCCACCTCGTTGTCGAGGATCGCCGCGGTGAGCCCCCGCGAGTCGTTCACCTGCTCGCCGTCGAGGGCGGTGATCGCATCCCCTTCGCGCAGGCCGGCCCGCTCGGCGCCCGATCCTGCGATGACCTGCTCGACCAGGACGCCGCGGAGGTCCTCGGGCAGCCCCGCCGAGGCGGCGACCTGCGGCTCGAGGTCCTGGCCTGCCACGCCGAGGTAGGCCAGCTCCGCCTCGCCGCCGGCGATGAGCTGGTCGGCGACGCGCTTGACCGTGTTGCTGGGAACCGCGAAGCCGATGCCGTCGTTCCCTCCGCCCTGAGAGGCGATCTGGGTGTTCACGCCGATGACCCGCCCGGCGGTGTCGAGCAGCGGACCACCCGAGTTGCCGGGGTTGATGGCGGCGTCGGTCTGGATGACGTCGGCGATGGGGGTGCCGTCCGGCGCCTGGATCTCGCGCTGGAGAGCGGAGACGATGCCGCTGGTGAGCGTCCGCTCCAGGCCGAAGGGGTTGCCGATCGCGATGACTTCGTCGCCGACGTCCACGGCGTCCGAGTCCGTCAGCGGCAGCGCGGGGGCGGGCACGTCGGCGGGGTCGACCTTGAGCACGGCGATGTCGCTCGCAAGCAGCGTCCCGCGCACCTCCGCGGTGACCTCCTGCGATCCCCCGAAGACCACCCGGACCTCGCTCGCCCCGGCCACGACGTGGGCGTTGGTCACGATGTGACCCTCCTCGTCGTACACGAACCCGGACCCGCTCGATGCGCCCTGCTGTCGCTGCGGGCCGAACGGCGTGGGAATCTCTTGCGAGATCGTCGCCTCGATCAGCACCACGCTGGGCGAGACGCGGTCGTAAAGGTCTCCGATCGACGTGCCTGCGCCGCCGGTCCGCTCCGGGGACTCGGCCACCGCCCCCTGCTCGGCCGGGCTCGATCCCGGGGCCCGCACGATCGTCGTGGTCCCGCCCCCATCGACCGCCATCAGCACGATCCCCGCCGACACGGCGCCTCCCAGAAGCGCCGCCGCCACGATGACGGCCACCAGGCCGAGGCCGGGGCGCCTCATGCTCGCCGTGGGTCGGACACCGTCATCGTCGACGACGGTAGCGCCCTCACGCTAAGGCCGGGATAAGGCGCAGCGGCGTGCGGGTTGCGCGGGTCCTCGCCCTGTGGCCAGTCGCGCCGCGGCGTCTCTTGGCCCTGCGGCGATGGAGCGCCACCGTCGGTGGATCGATACTCCCCGCATGGTCGGTCGAGTGGCTGAGGGATCGCGATGACGTCGCAGGTGCGGATCACCGCCGTCGCCGGTCGCTATGCGCGCGACAAGGCCGTGACGCTCGACGCCATCCGCTCGTCCATCCGTGCCGCCCGGGCCGACGGCAGCGAGCTCATCGTGTTCCCCGAGTGCGCGCTGGGCGGCTATCTGGATCCCGCCTCCGACAAGCCGGCCCACGACCGTCTGCCCGAGCCCACCGATCTCGACGGCGCGGAGATCCGGCGGCTGGCTGCCGCGGCCGGCGACGCGGTCGTCGTGGTGGGGTGCACCGAGGTGGCGGCCGACGGCCGCGTCCACAGCACCGCCGTCTGCCTGTCGGGAGACGGCGTGCTCGGTACCCAGAGAAAGGTGCACATCCCCGCGGGCGAGGCCGGGTGCTTCCAGCCCGGAGACCGTTTCGAGGCCTTCGACACGCCGGTCGGTCGCGTGGGCATGCTCGTCTGTTACGACAAGGTGTTCCCCGAGGCGGCGAGGGCCCTCGCGCTCGACGGCGCGGAGATCGTGGCCAGCCCGGCCGCGTGGCCCACGTGCGAGGTGCGTCCGGCGCGGCGGCTGCGACGCGACCCCCAAGCGCGCCAGTTCGACGTGCTCGACGCGGCGCGCGCTGTCGACAACCAGATCGTCTGGGTCAGCTCCAACCAGGCGGGCGCCTTCGGGCGCCGCCGCTTCGTCGGTGGTTCCAAGGTCGTCGACCCCCACGGAGCCGTGCTCGCCGGGACCGGCGGGCGCGCCGGATCGGCCCACGCAACCGTTGACCTGGCGGCCGTCGCCGAAGCCCGTAAGCTCTACTTTCACCTCGCGGACCGACGCCCCGACGCGTACCTCGCCGGGCTCACGCCCGTCGCGCTGCCCGCGTAGCGCCCGCGCGCCGCGACCCCGAAACCGGCCTCCAACAGGAGTCAACCGACCATGTGCGGAATCGTCGCCGAGTACGGCCCTGCCGAACGAGCCGGGGCCGCCCGGATGCTCGCGCGGCTCACCCACCGGGGGCCGGACGACGACGGCGTCGTCGAGCTCGACGACAGCTGGCTCGGGCACCGGCGACTGTCGATCATGGACGTGGGCGGCGGTCGCCAGCCCCTCGTGAACGCCGAGGGCGACCTGTGGCTTGTGGGAAACGGGGAGATCTACAACCAGGCCGCCGTGATCGACGGCCTCGGCGCCCGTCCCCTGACGGGGTCCGACAACGAGGCGGCCCTGGCGCTGCTCGACGGGTTGGGGCCTCGCGCTCTCGGGGCCCTCGAGGGCATGTATGCGTTCGTCGCCGGGGGTGAGGACGGGCGCTTCGTGGCCGCCCGCGACCCGGTCGGCATCAAGCCGCTCTACTGGGCGCGTCGCGGCGGTCGCATCCGCTTCGCCTCGGAGATGCAGGCCTTCGGGCCCGAATGGCGTCCGAGCGTCGAGATCTTCCCGCCGGGGTGCTATTGGACGCCCGAGGGCGGCCTGGTGCGCTTCTCCGACGCCACGCCCGAGCTCGAGGGCCCGCTCGGGCCGGTGTCGCTCGATCCGCCCGCCGAGGTGATCGATCGCACCCGCGAGATGGTCGTCGACTCGGTCGAGAGCCAGCTCATGAGCGACGTGCGCGTGGGCGTGTTCCTGTCGGGCGGGCTCGACAGCAGCATCGTCGCCGCCATCGCGGCGCGGGCGGCACGCCGCGACGGAGAGCGACTGATCACCTTTGCCGTGGGCTCCGAGGGCAGCTCGGACCTCGAGGCGGCGCGGCGGGTCGCCGAGTACCTCGACAGCGAGCACCACGAGCGCGTCTACACGGCCGAGGAGGCCAACGACCTGCTGCCCGAGGTCATCGGCGCGATCGAATCGTTCGAGCCGTCGCTGGTGCGCAGCGCCGTCCCGAACTACCTGCTCGCCGAGCTCGCCGCGGAGCACGTGAAGGTGGTGCTGACCGGCGAGGGTGCCGACGAGATCTTCGCCGGGTACGACTACCTCGACCGCTTCGCCGACCCGCGGGCGCTCCACGACGAGCTTCGGCGCCTCATCGGCTCGCTGCACAGCCTGAACCTGCAGCGGTGCGACCGGGTGACCATGGCGCATGGGCTGGAGGCCCGGGTGCCGTTCCTCGATCGCGATCTGATCGCCTTCGGCATGCGACTGCCGCCGGCCTGGAAGCTGCGCTCGGCGGACCGTCCCGAGAAGCTCCTCCTGCGGCTGGCGTTCGAGGACATGCTCCCCCACGACATCGTCTGGCGGCGCAAGGAGGAGTTCGGCGACGGGTCCGGCGCGGCCGACGCGCTGCGCGACCCCGAGCTCGCCTCGCCGATCGACGAGCTCGAGGGCGAGCGCCACGCGGTCGACCCTCCTCTTCGCACGCGCGAGGAGCTCGGCTACTACCGCATGTTCGAGGAGGCCCTGGGGGGAATCCGCGCCGACCGGACGGTCGGGCGCTTTCCCGTGGCCTGACGATCGAGCGGGTCCCCGATGCGCCGCGCGGGGCGTCCGGGTAGGCTCGCGCCATGATCCGACTTCTCGTACGCATGGGCATCGCGCTCGGCGCGAACGCCATCGGTCTGCTCATCGCCGCCGGCCTCCTCAGCGGCATGGACATCGACGTGACCTCGTTCATCATCGCCGTGGTCATCTTCACGGTCGTGCTGGCGCTGCTGACGCCCTTCCTGGCCTCGCAGCTCCGCAGGGCCGATTCGGCCGCGCTGGGCGGCGTGGCCCTCATCGCCACGCTCGCGGCGCTGATCATCACCGACCTCATCTCCGACGGCTTCACGATCAGCGGCCTCGGAACCTGGTTGGCGGCCACGGTCATCGTCTGGGCGGCGTCGTTGCTGGCCGCGTTCCTGCTGCCCTACCTCGGTTTGAAGAAGTACCTCGAGTCGAAGGACGACGACCGCTAGACCTCAGAGCCCGGCCCGAGTTGGGCACGAGCCCGGCGCGAGCCGGGCAACGGGATGCTCTGCGCGAAGCGGAAGACGTTGTCCGGGTCGTAGCGCCCCTTGGCCTCGACGAGTCGCTCGGCGTTCCGCCCGTAGTAGGCCCGGAGCCAGTTCGGCTGCTGCGGGTCGATGTAGTTGACGTACGCCTCGCCGGTGACGTGCGGGCGCATGGCCCGGTGGATGCCGCGCAGCCAGTCCATCGTGGGTCGCTGCCCGGACGGGGTCTTCCACTGCCCGTTGTACTGGATCGAGTAGCGCATGTCGCGGTGGGCGAACGCGGTGGCGGTGGGGGAGACCTCGTTGATCGCTCCGCCGTAGGCGTCGCAGATCACGTTGGCGGGACCGATGTCGCGCACCGGCTGCCGGAGCTCGATCCAGCGCTTGATCGTGGCGATGCCCGCGCTCGACAGCGGCCGCCGGACGTAGTCGGACTTGGCCGAGAACATCGGTCGCTCGATCTGCCCGTCCGGGTTCTCCGCGTGGCGGACGCACTGCTCGGCGGTGAACTCGGTGCAGGCGGCCCAGTACCGGACCGCCTCGATGTAGTTCTTGGTCTCCGTGTTGGACGCCTTCGGGGTGGCCACGTTGGTCATCGGGGCCAGCAGCGCGGGCAGGTCCGACTCGGGTCCGAAGTACTGGCCCGAGATCTCGCAGCGGGGCTCGCCCGAGTTCGTGCCCATCGTCAGCAGCGAGAACATGTCGTTGGTGGTGAACGGGGCCCAGTTCTGCCAGGCCGCCATGACCGTGGGCATGTCGTTCCAGTCGTAGGCCAGCTGGAAGAGCACGGCCGCGTCGGCCGGGTGGGTGCGGAACAGGAAGCGCGTGACGACGCCGAAGTTGCCCCCGCCCCCGCCCCGACAGGCCCAGAAGAGCTCGGGGTCGCGCCGCCGGTGGATGGTGCGGATGCGGCCGTCGGCGGTGACGATCCTCATGGCGAGCACGTTGTCCGACGTGAGGCCCCATCTGCGGCCCGCGAAGCCGAGGCCGCCGCCCAGCGTCAGGCCCGCGATACCCACGGTGGGGCAGGTGCCCCCCGGGATGGTCACCCCCCGGTCGGCGAGACGGTTGTAGAGGTTGACCAGCTGCTCGCCGCCACCGATCGACGCCTTGCGATCGCGGTTGTTGACGCGGATGCCGGACAGGTTGCTGATGTCGAGCACCACACCGTTGGTCACGGTGGAGTAGCCGGCATAGGAGTGCCCGCCCGCCCGAGTCGTGATGCGCGTTCCCGTGCGGGCCGCCCACCGGACCGCCTGTTGCACGTCGCGCTCGCCCACCGCGTAGACGACCGCGAGCGGGCGGGCGAAGTCGTAGCGCGAGTTCCAGAGCTGAGCGGCGACCGGGAGCCCGGGGTCGCCCCGCATCACGACCGGGCCCCGGACCAGGCGCGCGAGCTGGCGTAGCTTGCGGGCGGTGGGTGAGCGCCGCGCCGCGTCGGCCTTCGAGATCCATGACGACCCCGCCGCCGCCGCGAGTCCGGCGGCGGCCGTCGCGGCGAGGAACCCCCGCCGGGTCAGCCCATCGCGTTCGGGTCCGTCCATGTCATCCCCCCGGTGCGTCGCCGCCGAGGGGGATTGTCTCTCATCCGCAGCGTCTCCTCGCACGGGCGGTGGATGCCCCGTCTACTCCGGGGACCGCACCGCGGGACACGACGGCGAGGGCACGCCGCGGCCCCGTCTCTGGCACGTGGCCAGCGGCGGCGTGTCGACCACCACGGCGACCCCCGAGAGCTCGCCGGCCGGCGTGCCGCGGGTCAGGGCCGCGATCACGCGGTCGGCCACCGCGGGATCGAGCGCTCCCGGAAGCCGGTAGGTCGGCGACCTGATCGCGCCGGTTCGCGGCTCGTAGCCGAAGGGCGCGCGAAGGTCGAGCCGCGGGCCGGCGGCCTCCACCGACCACACCACGCCTCGCTCGGTCGGGGTGGCCAGCGTGGCCGACCGCGGGATCTCGCCGCGCTCGACCACGGACACGAACAGCGCCCGGGTGGCCCGGCGGTACGAGGTCCCTGGCGCGAAGCGCAACGACGGCAGGTTCGCTGCCTCGGCGATCGGCGGGGCTCCCGCGTTGTCCGTCAGGAGCCAGGGGGCCCGGGCCAGGACGGGTGACTCCGCGATGCCCGCGCGTCCCGTGTCGGTCGCGGGGACGGTCACATCCCGCGACACCCACAGGGCGACCGCCGCGGCCGCGGCGGCCAGCAGCAGCAGCGCGGCTGCGACCAGCAGCAGCGGTCGCGACGCGACGCGACGTCTCCGGCCGTCGAACACGACGTCCAGCGCCGCCTCCATGCGCGCCTCCGCCTCGTGGCTGACCTCCAGCCGGTCGAATCTCTCGCGCAGCTCACGCCGCTCACGGTGATCAGCCATCGAGGGCCCCCTCCAGTTCCTCGCGCAGCGCGTCCATTCCGCGCGACAGCCGCGAGTGGACGGTTCCCACCGGGATGTCCAGCATCCTGGCGACGTCCGGCGGCGCGACGTCCAGCAGCACCCTGGCGACGACGACCGTGCGGACCTCGATCGACAGGGTGGACAGCGCTTCGATCAACTCCTCCCGCTCATGCACCGCGCTCTCGCCGTCGGTGGCCGGCTCATGGCGCTCTTCGAGCAGCTCGTGTCGCGGACCCCGGCGCACCTGGTCGAGCGCGCAGTTGACGGCGATGCGGTGGATCCACGGCCCGAACGGCCTGCCGACGTCGAAGCGATCGAGGTTGCGCAGGGCGCGCTCGAAGCAGTCCTGAACGGCATCGTCGGCGGCGGCCCGGCTCCCGCAGACCGCGTAGGCGGCGCGCCAGACCGCGGGAAGGTGTCGCCGGCAGAGCTGCTCCGCGGCCGAGCGGCTGCCCGACCGTGCGGCCACCACGAGATCCCTCTCGTGGCCGTCTCGTCGTCGCTTCTTGCGATGTCGGGGAAGCAAGCGGGCCCTCGGCGCGTACCGGGTGTGGAGATCAACCGGTCAGAGGAGGATTCTTGCGAAATCTACGCCTAGGCGTGGCCGTCTACGCGGCGGCGGTGGCGGTCGCGCTGGCCATCGGGGTCGGGCTTGTCATGGCCGCGACCCCCGGCCCTGGCCCGCCGCCCCAGCCCGAAGGGCTGCGCGCGCTTCCATGGGCCCATCAGCCCGACGGCGCGCCCATCATCGACGAGGTGGACACCCGGGCCTCCGTGGAGTTCCCGCCGGGCGTGACCCACGCCGAGGCGCTGCAGAGCCTGTTCGTCTCGGTCAGGGAGCGCAACGCCCTTCCCCCGGACGTCACGACGCGGGCGGCCCTGCCGCGCGAGGTCGCGCTGGTGTCGCCGCGGGACGCATCGACGGGCGTCCGCCTGTCGCTCATCGCGCCCTGGGGCTGGAGCGAGGACACCCGGCAGATCCGGCCGCCCAGCTTCGCCCTGTCGGGCGACCTGAGCCCCGCCGAGGTCGAGCGGCGTCTTTCCGAGGCCGCGGCGGCGGGTTCGGCACTTCCCAAGGGCGCCGTCATCGACGTGCCGGCGCTGAGCTCCTGCCAGAAGGCCGTCGGATCCCCGGAGCGGAGGACAGCATGTCGTTGAGGCGATTCTCCATCCACGCGGCCGCGGTCACCGGGGTC
>JARFPS010000083.1 GCA_029288175.1 Miltoncostaea sp.
GCACCTGGGCGAGGCGCGCGAGGCGTGCCCCGCCGAGGCGGCGGCGGAGGACGAGCGGATCGTGGGCCTGGTGCTGCGCGAGCATCTCGGCGTGTCGCTCCGAACCGCCGCCTCGCCCGAGTAGATTGCGGGCGCGGATGAGCGAGTCATTTCAGGACGTCATCGCCCGGCTGGGCGCGTACTGGGGCGATCGGGACTGCGTGGTCGCCACCCCGTACCACACCGAGGTCGGCGCCGGCACCTTCAATCCCGCCACCCTGCTGCGCAGCCTCGGGCCCGATCCGTGGCGCGTGGCCTACGTCGAGCCCTCGATCCGCCCCACCGACGGGCGGTACGGCGAGAACCCGTTCCGGCTCCAGCATTACTTCCAGTACCAGGTGCTGCTCAAGCCCTCGCCCGACGACGTCCAGGATCAGTACCTCGGGTCGCTCGAGGCGCTGGGCATCCGGCTCGCAGAGCACGATGTGCGCTTCGTCGAGGACGACTGGGAGGGGCCCACGCTCGGGGCCTGGGGGCTCGGCTGGGAGGTCTGGATGGATGGGATGGAGATCACCCAGTTCACCTACTTCCAGCAGGCGGGCGGGCAGGATCTCACCCCCATCAGCGTCGAGCTCACCTACGGCTTGGAGCGCATCGCCATGTACCTGCAGGGCGTGCGCTCGGTCTACGACCTGGAGTGGGGTGGAGGGCTCACCTACGGCGACATCTACCGCGAGAACGAGCGGGAGTGGAGCGCCTACAACTTCGAGGCCGCCGACACCGCCACGCTCTTCCGCCACTTCGAGGACCACGAGGCCGAGTGCCGCCGGGCGCTCGATGCTGGTCTGGTGCGCCCGGCGTACGACCAGGTGCTGAAGTGCAGCCACTCCTTCAACCTGCTCGACGCGCGCGGGGTCATCAGCGTCACCGAGCGCGGGGCCTACATCTGGCGCGTGCGCGCGCTGGCGGCGGCCTGCGCCCAGGCCTACCTCGACGCGCTCGGCGAGGACGCGGACTCCGATGGGTGAGCTCCTGCTCGAGATCGGGTGCGAGGAGCTGCCCGGCGGCGCGTGCCGCGAGGCCGTCGAGCAGGCCCCGCGGCTGATGGCCGAGGCGCTCGAGGCGGCCCGGGTGCCCGCCGGCGAGGTGTCGGTGTGGGTGTCGCCCCGTCGGATCGGCCTGTCGGCGGCCGACGTGGCCGAGGAGCGACCCGGCCGCACCCGCTCGGCGCGGGGGCCCGCCGAGCAGGCCGCCTTCGACGGCGGTGAGCCCACCAAGGCGGCGCTCGGCTTCGCCCGGGGGCAGGGCGTTGAGGTCGGGGAGCTGATCGTCCGCGAGCAGGACGGCCGGAGCTTCGTGTTCGCCGATGTCGAGGAGCCCCCGACCGCCACCGCAGAGCTGGTGCCCGAGATCGCGCGCCATGTGCTCGAGGGGCTGCGCTTCGGCGCCGCCATGCGGTGGGGCGCGGGCACGGGCCTGCGCTTCTCGCGGCCGGTCCGGTGGATCGTCGCAAAGCACGGCGACCGCACGATCCCGTTCGAGCTGCACGGCCTCACCGCCGGCGGTACCACGCGCGGCCATCGCACGCTCGGAGGCCCCGCGGAGATCGACCGGGCGGCCGCCTACCGGGACGCTCTGCGCGACGTGTCGGTGGTGGTCGACCATGAGGAGCGCCGCGTCTCCATCCTGCGCGACCTCGACGCCGCGGCGGCGGCGGTGGGAGGCCGGTGGACCGACCCCGGCGGGGCCCTGGAGGAGGTCGTGTTCCTCGTCGAGTGGCCCAGTGTGCTGTCGGGGCGCTTCGACGAGTCGCACCTGCGGCTGCCGGAGAAGGTGCTGGTGACCGCCATGCAGTCGCACCAGCGGTACTTCCCCCTGCGGGACGGCGACGGACGGCTCATGCCCCGCTTCCTCGCGGTCGGCAACGGGGACCCCGCGTACGCAGAGCTGATCACGCGTGGCAACGAGGACGTTCTCGACGCCCGCCTGCAGGACGCGGCCTTCAGCTTCGACGTCGATCGCACGGCCGGGATGGAGGCGCTCGACGCCCGCCTGCCCGACATCGTGTTCCACCAGCGCCTGGGCAGCATGGCCGACAAGCGCGACCGGCTGATGGAGGGTGCCCGCGCCCTGGCCGGGCTCGCCGGCCTGAGTGACCATGACGCGGCGGCCGCGGCGGAGGCCGGGAGGCTGGCCAAGGTGGACCAGGGCGCGGTGCTGGTGGCCGAGTTCTCGGAGCTCGAGGGCTACGTCGCCGCCCAGTACGCGGCGGTCGAGGGGCACCCCGAGGTCGTCTGCGAGGCGGTCGAGGATCACTACCTGCCGCTCGGTCCCGGTTCGCCCCTGCCGCGCGGGGACGTGGGCGCGGCGGTCGCGGCGGCCGACAAGGTCGACAACCTGGTCGGGGCGTTCCTCGCCGATGAGGCGCCCACGGGCTCCAAGGACCCCTACGCGCTGAGGCGCGCGGCCGCCGGCCTGGTGCGCATTCTGATCGAGCGTGAGTGGGACGTGCCGGTCTCGGAACTCCTTCAGGGCGCGGCCGACCGGTTGCGCGCCCAGGGGGCCGACCTCGTGCTCGACGACCAGGAGGGGCTGGATCAGGTCAGGGAGTTCCTGGCCGACCGCGTGGAGCACGCCCTGGCCGGCGAGGGGGTGGCGGCCGAGGCTGCGGCCGCCGCCCAGGGGGCGGGGCTCGACTCCGTGACCGCCACGGCCGCGTGGGCGCGCGGCATTCAGGCCGCCGGAGGAGACCCTGCATTCGCCGCCGCGTGGACCGGCTGTACCCGGCTTGCGCGGCTCGCCGAGCGCGAGGGCGGCGAGCCCGGTCCGTTCGTGTCGGCCGGCGACGAGGGCGAGGACGCCCTCGACGCCGCCGTCGCCACGGCCGAGGATGCCATCCGGTCGGCGCGCGAGCGGCGCGATGTCGCCGCGGCCCTCGCCGCCGCCGAGGGGCTCGCGGCGCCGGTGGACCGCTTCTTCGACGACGTGCTGGTCAACGCCGACGATCCCGACGTGCGGGCTCGCCGCTATGCGCTGGTCGCCCGCGCGGCGCGGGTGCTCCGCGGAGCCTGCGACTTCACGAGGATCACCGAGGGTGGTGGGGTGCTGTGACCGCCTCTGGCGTCAAGCGCGTGTACGACTTCGACGAGGGCTCGCGCGAGATGCGCGACCTGCTGGGTGGCAAGGGGGCCAACGTCGCGGAGATGACGCGGCTGGGATTGCCCGTTCCACCCGGTTTCACCGTGACCACGCGGACCTGTATCGAGTACCTGGAGGGCGGCCACAGCTTCCCCGACGGCCTGGTGGACGAGATCGGCGAGCACCTGGCCCGTCTCGAGGAGCGGGCCGGTCGACGGCTGGGCGACCCCGACGATCCGTTGCTGGTCTCGGTGCGAAGCGGCGCCCGGGACTCCATGCCGGGGATGATGGACACGGTGCTCAACCTCGGCCTGAACGATGCCAGCGTCGAGGGGCTCGCCCGCCGCACCTCCAATCCGCGCTTCGCCCTCGACTCGTACCGCCGCTTCATCCAGATGTACGGCGACGTGGTTGCGGAGGTCCCGAGGCAGCTGTTCGAGGAGGCCATCGACGCGGCCAAGGCGGCCAAGGGCGTACGCGACGACGTGGATCTGGCCGAGGCGGACCTCCGGGCGTTGGTGACCACGTTCCGCGCCATCTTCCGACGCGAGCGCGGCGAGGACTTCCCCGAGGATCCGCGCGAGCAGCTGCACCGGGCCGTGCGGGCGGTCTTCGAGTCGTGGGACAACCGCCGCGCCCGCGACTACCGCCGTCTCAACCGCATCTCGCACAGCCTCGGGACGGCGGTCAACGTTCAGCAGATGGTCTTCGGCAACAGCGGTCCCCGCTCGGCCACCGGCGTGGCCTTCACGCGCAACAACGCCACGGGCGAGGGTGGCGCCCCGTTCGGGGACTTTCTGACCAACGCCCAGGGCGAGGACGTCGTGGCGGGCATCCGCGACGTCCGTCCGCTCGCGGAGCTGGGGGAGGTGCTCCCGGACGCGTTCGCCGAGCTGATGGAGACGATGGGGCGCCTGGAGCGCACCTACCGCGACATGCAGGACGTCGAGTTCACCATCGAGGACGGCCGCCTCTACATGCTTCAGACGCGCAACGGCAAGCGCAGCGCCGCCGCCATGGCCCGCATCGCGGTCGACATGGTCGACGAGGGGCTGGTCGACCCCCGCGACTCGCTGGAGCGGCTGGTCAATCCCGACCAGGTGCACCACCTTCTGCTGCCCCAGCTCGACCACGCCGCCGCCGGCAATCCCGCCACGCGGGGTGTCAACGCATCACCCGGGGCGGCCACCGGCGCGGCGGTGTTCGACGCCGACGAGGCCGAGCGACGCGGAGCGGCCGGCGAGGCCGTGGTGCTGGTGCGGGTCGAGACGACGCCGGACGACTTCCACGGGATGGTCGAGGCCCGGGGCATCCTGACCGCTCGTGGCGGCAAGACCAGCCACGCGGCGATCGTGGCCGTGGGGATGGGGACCCCGGCCGTCTGCGGCGCGGCGGAGATCGTCATCGACGAGAGCGCGAAGATGATGCGGGTGGCCGGGCGCACCGTGGCCGAGGGCGATCAGATCACCATCGACGGAACCGGGGGCGGCGTCTACGTGGGCGATGCGCCCCTGCTGGAGCCCGACCCCGACAACCCCCATCTCGCCCGCATCCTCGAGTGGGCCGACGGGGAGCGCCGGCTCGGTGTGCGCGCCAACGCGGACACGCCCGACGACGCGGCTCGGGCGCGGCGCTTCGGCGCGGAGGGGATCGGCCTCTGTCGCACGGAGCACATGTTCCAGGGCGAGGACAGGCTCCCGATCGTGCAGGACATGATCATGGCCCGGACCGACGAGGAGCGGCGCCGGGCGCTCGACCGCATCCGCCCCTTTCAGCAGGGCGACTTCGAGGGGATCTTCCGCGCGATGGCGGGTCTTCCGGTCACCATCCGCCTCCTCGATCCGCCGCTGCACGAGTTCCTCCCGGATCGCACGGAGCTCGCCCTGCAGGTGGAGCGGGCCCGGGCGCACGGCGACGTCGACCGCGTCGCCGAGCGTCAGCTGAAGCGCGTCGAGGAGCTGAGCGAGGTCAACCCGATGCTCGGCACCCGCGGTTGCCGCCTGGGCATCGAGCTGCCGGACGTATATCGCATGCAGGCCGCGGCGATCCTCAACGCTGCGTGCACGGTGGCCGAGCAGGAGGGTGCCGCACCTCTGGTGGAGATCATGATCCCCCTGGTCGCCTTCGAGGAGGAGCTGCGCCGCCTGAGGGCCCAGGTGGACGACGTGGCGGCGGCGGTCATGCGCGAGCGCGGCATGACGATCGACTACCTGGTCGGCACCATGATCGAGCTACCGCGCGCCGCTCTCGCCGCGGACATCATCGCTCCGCAGGCCCAGTTCTTCTCCTTCGGCACGAACGACCTGACGCAGACCACCCTGGGCTTCAGCCGCGACGACGCCGAGACGTCCTTCCTGGCCACCTACCTGCGCGACGGGGTCATCGAGACCAACCCCTTCGAGAGCATCGACACGGTGGGGGTCGGGCGCCTGGTGCGGATGGCGGCCGAGTCCGCGCGGGCGCTCGATCCGGCCTTCAAGCTGGGCGTGTGCGGCGAGCACGGGGGCGACCCCGACTCCATCCGCTTCTTCCACGAGGTCGGTTTGGACTACGTGTCCTGCTCGCCCTTCCGCGTGCAGACGGCGCGCATCGCCGCGGGCAAGGCGGCGCTCGGCGAGACCCCCTAGGCGCTCCTCAGCGCGCAGCGGCCGGTGCCGCTGCAGGACTCGCACTCCTCCGCCCGGCCGGTGACGTGCGCCAGGCAGTGTTCGACGCGAGAGTGCACGACCTCGGCCATCAGCGGGTGCAGGCCCAGCGGTGAGCTGACCAGGTAGCGGGTCCCGGGGTGCTGCTCGGCGGCTTCCGCCGCCAGCGCCGGGATGTCCTGGCTCCAATGCCGGCCGGGCAGGAGGAAGTAGGGGCTCACGATCACCAGCTCGGCGCCGCGCTCGACGCACCGGCCGAAGGCGGTGGCGATGGAGGGCTCCGCCAGCTCCATATGGGCGGGCTCGACGATGGGCCACGGGACGACCCCGCGGACGATGTCGGCCATCTCGAGCAGCATGTCGTTGGAGTCCGCGACGCGCGAGCCGTGATCGACCAGCACGAGGCCGGTTCGCGACACGTCGGGGAGGGGGTCCGCGTGTACCATCAGAACGCTCGGAAATCGGTGCCCACGAGGTGGCAGGATAGCTCCTGATCAGTCCTACCGGCTGGGGACCCTCGGCGATGTGATCGAGCTCATCGTCGACGGCTACACGGTCGAGCATCTGTCGTACGCGGACCGCAGCGGAGCCGGTGGCAGCGCGGGACCACCCGCGGCTTTCATCGCGCTCGCCCGCGGGGCGGAGCGCGAGTTCCGCTACGTGCCCGAGGATGATCGCGGCTACTCGCACCGCGCGTTGGTCGCCCTGCTCCGCGAGCGACCGCACATCTGGAAGCACCGCTCGCCCGAGTCGGCTGCGTCGTCGGTGTCGGACGCCGGGCCGGCCACCGAGTGGAACGAGCCCGACGAGCTGTTCCCCGACTCGCTCCCGCTCGATGCGACCCGCCTGCGGGGCGTCGTCGCGGTCAACCAGAGCCAGGCGATCGAGGCGATCACCGTCTCGGCCACCTCGCTCGAGCGCTTTGAGGACGGGGCCCGTCTGCGGCTGCTCGTGCAGGACGACGACCTCGACCGGCGCTCCGAGCTGTGCGCGATGGACGTGGTGGCCGTCGACGATCGCGGGCGCATGTACCGCGTGGCCACCAACCAGACCGCGCGGGGGATGGGCGCCGTCGATGCCGAGATCCTGGTGGGCCCGGCGCCGCCGCGTGACGTGGGACGCCTGACCGTCGCGGTGGGGGCGGTGGGTGACGTCGACGACGCCGCCGCGACGGTTTCGGGCCCCTGGATCTTCCCGATCGAGCTGGGCCCGCCCGCGTGAGCGCGGCGGTCGCGCCGGCCGAGCATGGCTTGGGCCCGCGCGCCGCGCGCGCAGATGCGGCCCGGCGGGCGATCCCCGAGGAGCCGCACCCGTACCGCACGGCGTACCAGCGCGACCGGGATCGCATCCTTCACAGCAAGGCCTTCCGGCGCCTGAAGCACAAGACCCAGGTCTTCGTCGCCCCGGAGGGCGATCACTACCGCACGCGCCTCACCCACACCCTCGAGGTCGCCGCCCTCGCGCGCACCGTGGCCCGCGCGCTGGCGCTCAACGAGGACCTGGTGGAGGCCGTCGCGCTCGGTCACGACCTCGGGCACGCCCCGTTCGGTCACGCGGGGGAGGAGGCGCTCGACGGCATCGTGCGCGAGCACGGGCGCCGCTTCGAGCACAACGAGCAGAGCGTGCGCGTGGTCGACGTGCTGGAGCGCGACGGCCGCGGCCTCAACCTGACGGACGATGTTCGCGACGGCATCCGCCGCCACACGGGCCCGGGCCGTCCGGCCACGCTCGAGGGGCAGATCGTCCGGTTGCTCGATCGGGTCGCCTACGTCAACCACGACATCGAGGACGCCGTGCGCGCCGGGGTGATCGCCGACGACGATCTGCCCGAGGAGCCCATCGCCCTCCTGGGCGCCACCACCTCGGAGCGGCTCACCTCGCTGGTGGGCGACATCGTCGAGCACAGCGCGGACGGTGATGAGATCCGGCAGTCCGAGGAGGTCGGTCGGGCCTTCATGGCCCTTCGGAAGTTCATGTTCCAGCGCGTCTACCTGGTGCCGCCGGCCAGCGAGGAGGCCGCCCGCGCGCGGGGGGTCGTGGCCGCCCTGTTCGGCCACTACGTCCAGGACCCCGAGCGCCTTCCCGCGGGATCCGACGACGACCCGGTGCGGGCGGCGACCGACTTCATCTCCGGGATGACCGACCGCTACGCACTGCGGGCCTACCGGGAGCTCTTCCTGCCGCGTGAGGGCCCGAGGATGCCATGCCCCTGATCGCCGACCGCAGCGTGGAGGAGGTGCGCGCCGCCGCCGACCTGGTGGAGCTGGTGCGCGGCAGGGTCCAGCTGGTGCGCCGCGGCGGGCGCTGGTGGGGGCCGTGCCCCTTCCACGACGAGCGCACGCCGTCGTTCTGCCTCATTCCGCCGGACAACGCCCACTACTACTGCCACGGGTGCGGGGTCTCCGGTGACGCCATCACCTGGATGCAGGAGCAGGAGGGGGCATCGGGTTTCGCCGAGGCCATCGAGGGCCTGGCCGACCGCTTCGGCGTCACGCTGCACTACCAGGAGGAGTCCCCGGCCGAGCGGGCCGCCCGGGCCGCCGCCGCCGCCCGCCGCGACCTCCTGGAGCGCGCGGCCACCTTCTTCGTCGAGCACCTGTGGCGCGGCGAGGAGGCCGCGCCGGCCCGTGAGCACATGCGCGAGAGAGGCTTCGACGAGGAGCTGTGCCGCCGGTTCCGCGTCGGGTACGCGCCCGCCGGCGGGCGCACCCTTGTGGCGCGGGCGCTGAGCGAGGGTTTCTCGCCGGACGCGCTGGCCGACGCCGGGCTGGCGCGGATACGCGGTCGCTCGGCGGTCGACTTCTTCGCGGGGCGCATCATGTTCCCGATCGCCGATGCCCAGGGGCGCGTGCAGGGTTTCGGCGGACGGACGCTCGACCCGAACGAGCGCGCCAAGTACGTCAACTCCCCCGAGAGCGACGCGTTCCGCAAGCGCCGTCTGCTGTTCGGCCTGTCGTCGGCCCGGACCGCGGCCGCCAAGGCCGGCTACATCGTGGTGGCCGAGGGCTACACCGACGTCATGGGGCTGGCCCGGGCGGGCATCGACGCCGCCGTGGCCTGCATGGGCACCAGCCTGACGCCCGACCAGTTGCGCCTGCTCGCCCGGAGCACGTCGGAAGTACGGTTGTGCTTCGATGCCGACGCCGCGGGGGTCGAGGCCGCGTGGCGGACCGTCGAGGCGGCGAGCGGCATTCCCCTCCGACTGTCGGCGGCGCAACTCCCCGAGGGTCGTGATCCCGGCGATCTCTCCGCGACCGAGGAGGGTCGCGCCGAGCTCGCCGCGCTGATCGAGGGCAGCGAGCCTCTGCTAACTTGCCTCATCCGCTCGCGGGCTGCGCGGGCGGAGAATTCTCCTCGGGCGAGGGACGACGCGGTGGTCGACATCGGCCGCCTGCTTCAGCGCTTTCCCGACTCCGTGGAGAAGGACGAGGGGGTGCGATTGGCTGCGGGTCTGCTTCAGCTGTCGCGGGGCATGGAGGAGCGACTCCGGTCGGGCGCCATGGCGGCCCCGGCCGCGCGCGGCGAGGCGCCGGCGGCCCCTCCCGAGCCCTCGCGCCGCCCCGCCGGACG
>JARFPS010000046.1 GCA_029288175.1 Miltoncostaea sp.
CAGACCGGGGATGTCGTGGGGGTCCGCCTCCGCGTGGACGACGAGCCCCGCGTCCCGCGCGGCGGCCGAGGTGATCGGGCCGATACTGACCACCCGCGGCCCGTCGACGGCCTCGGCAGCGCGGTCGCCGAGGGCCGAGACGAAGCTCCGGACCGTGGAGCCCGCCGTGAAGGTCAGATAGTCGGCGGTCAGGGCGCGATCGATGTCGGCGACCTCGATCGGCTCGGTCCTGGTGGCGTAGAGATCCAGGGTCTGCACCTCGGCCCCCCGGGCGCGCAGGCCCTCCGCCAGGACCGGCCGCGCTGCTGCTGCCTGGGGGATGAGTACGCGCCGCCCCTCCAGCGGCTCGTCGACCAGGGCCTCAAGGACCCCCTCCGCCACGAAGCGCTCGGGGACGATGTCGGCGCGGAGCCCGTGGCGCGCCAGGCGCGCGGCGGTCGCGGGCCCTGCGGCCACGACGGTCGCGCCGCGGTCGAAGGCCCGCGCGTCCCCGCCATGGGAGGCGAGGGCGTCGAACATGCCGTCCACGCCGTTGGCGCTGGTGAAGACGACCAGCTCGTACTCGTGGAGCTCCTCGCACGCGCGGGCGACCTCGGGGGTGGGCGGAAGCGCCTCCACGCGGATCGCCGGCGCCTCGATGACCTCGGCCCCGAGAGCCCGCAGCCGCGCCGTGAGCTCGCTCGCCTGGGCACGCGCGCGTGTGACCACCACACTGCGCCCCAGGAGGGGGCGCTGCTCGAACCAGGCCCAGTCCGGATCGAGGCCTGCGACGTCGCCGATGATCACGATCGCCGGTGGGCCGAGCCCGGCGTCGGCGATGCGGTCGGGAAGATCGCGCAAGCTGGCGCGCACGGAACGGTGCCCCGGCGTCGTGCCGCGCTGGATGCAGGCGGCGGGCTGGTCGGGCGGGCGGCCGCCGGCGATGAGGGCGTCGCGAATGGCCTCGATGCGCCCCATGCCCATCAGCAGCACCAGCGTGCCGGGCACGCGCGCCAGCGCGTCCCAGTCGGTCTGGGTCGCGGCCTTTGTCGGATCCTCGTGTCCGGTCACCACCGTGAAGGAGGTCGACACGCCGCGGTGGGTCACCGGGATGCCGGCGTAGGCGGGCGCGGCGATGGCGCTCGTGATCCCGGGGACGACCTCGACGGCGATCCCCCTCCCCACGAGGGTCTCCACCTCTTCACCGCCCCGGCCGAACACGAACGGGTCGCCACCCTTCAGGCGGACGACGTACCGGCCGGCCTCCGCGCCGGCCACGAGCGCGTCGTTGATCTGCTCCTGGGTCATGGCGACGCGACCCGGGGCCTTGGCGGCGCTGACCAGCTCGGCGTCGTCGCGACACAGCCGCAGCAGCTCCGCGGTGCCCAGGCGGTCATAGAGGACGAGGTCGGCCGACTCGAGAGCCTCGCGACCACGGACGGTCAGGAGACCCGGATCGCCGGGGCCCGCGCCCACCAGGGTGACCCTGCCCACGCTCACGCGGCCATCTCCTCCGCCAGGCGACGCCCCAGGGCCGCGGGCTCGCCGATCGGTCCCGAGGCGGCCGCGGACCGCCGGTCTCCCCCGCCCTCGTCCTCGCGGAACGCGGTCAGGTGCAGCACGTCGCCCCGCGCCCGGGCGAGCGCGCCGACGGGCGACCGGCACCCACCCCCGAGCGCCTCGAGCACCGCACGCTCGGCGAGCAGACAGGCATGCGCATCGGCCGCGTCGAGCGCTGCGGCCGCTGCGGCGGCGGCGCTCCCGGCGCGGGCCTCGATCGCCAGAAGCCCCTGGCCCGGCGCCGGAACGCACACCTCCACCGGAAGCGGCGCGACGTCGGGCCGGTCGACCCCCAGCCGCGACAGCCCGGCCGCGGCGAGCACCAGCGCATCCACCTCACCCCGGTCGAGCTTGCGGAGCCGGGTGTCCACGTTGCCACGCATGGGCGCGATCTCCAGATCTCCTCGCGCCGCGAGGAGCTGCGCCGCCCGCCGTGGACTGCCGGTGCCCACGCGCGCCCCGGGCGCCAGGTCGTTCAGGCCGGGCGCCCCGACGAGCACATCGCGGGGGTCCTCCCTGTCGGGCACCGCCACGACGGCCAGCCCGGCGGGGAGCTCCACCGGAAGATCCTTCGCCGAGTGCACCGCGAGATCGGCCGCGCCGTCGAGCAACGCCCGCTCGAGCTCCTTCACGAAGACACCCTTGCCGTCGGGCTCGCGGCCCTCCGCGCTGAGCCGGTCGCCGGTCGTCACCACCGGAAGCTCCT
Organism: Miltoncostaea sp.; assembly: GCA_029288175.1. Taxonomy (GTDB): domain Bacteria; phylum Actinomycetota; class Thermoleophilia; order Miltoncostaeales; family Miltoncostaeaceae; genus JARFPS01. The sequence continues at coordinate 2,246 of JARFPS010000046.1, forward strand.
CCGTCTCGTGCCCCGCGGCCCGCAGCGCCGCCGCCACGGTCGCGGTCTGGGCGCGGGCGAGCGCGGAGCGCCGCGTGGCGAGCACGACCCGTGCCAAGCGGGCCTAGCCGCGGTCGTTCGGGGGAAGGTCGAAGAGCTCGACCAGAGCCTCCACATGACGACCGCCGTCGCCCCGCTTGGCCGCGTCGGTGAGGCGGACCGTCGGCTCGTGCAGGATCTTCTGCACGATTCCCCGGGTCAGCGCCTCGACGTGGGCGCGGTCCTCGGGGCTCAATCCGTCCAGCCGCGCGGCGGCGCTCGCCAGCTCGGCGAGGCGGATGTCCTCGGCCCGCTCGCGAAGCGCGCGCACCGCCGGTGCCGCCGCCAGGCCGGCGCGCCACTCGGTGAACACCCGCACGGCATCGTCCACGAGCGCCTCGCCGCGCTCGGCCTCCAGCCGACGACCGTTGAGGCTGGCCTCCACGACGCGCTCGAGATCGTCGATGTCGTAGAGGGCCGCTCCGGGTAGCTCCGCCACCGAGTCGTCGACGTCGCGGGGCACCGAGATGTCGATGATGACCATGCGCTGGCCGGGACGCGACTCGATCGCCCGCCGCACGGGCTCGCGGTCGAGGATGACGTGGGGGGCGTCGGTGGCGGAGATGACCACGTCGGCGCGCGTCAGCTCGCGGCCGAGCGCATCGAAACCCACGGCCTGCCCGCCGACGTCGTTGGCCAGCCGGTGGGCGCCCCCGGGACTGCGGTTGGCGATCGTGATCTCGGCGACGCCCCGAGCGCCGAGGGAGCGCGCCGTGGTCTCGGCCATGCTCCCCGCGCCGATGACCAGCACCCTCGCGCCGGGGTTCGTGGCGCGGCACGCCATGTCGACGGCGACGGCCGGGACCGAGGTCGGCCCGCTCGACAGAAGCGTGTCGGTGCGCACCCGCTTGCCGACCTCCAGCGCGCGCTGGAACAAGCGGTTCAGCAGGGGCCCGCTCGCGCCCTCCTCGGCGGCCAGCTCCCACGCGCCCTTCACCTGGCCCTGGATCTCGCTCTCGCCGACGACCATCGAGTCGAGGCTGCTTGTGACCCGGAACAGCTGACGGACGGCGCGCTCGTCGCGCAGCGCGTAGCTCGCGCAGGCCAGCTCGTCGGCGTCGATGCGGCTGTTCTCGACGATGGCGCCGTGCAACGCGCGCTCGGCCGATGCGGGATCGGCCGTGGCCGCGTAGATCTCGGTGCGGTTGCAGGTGCTGAGCGCCACCGCCTCGTCGACGCTGACGTCGTCGAGCAGCCGGCGGAGCGCCCCGCGGGCGCCGGCCCCGGCCAGCGCGGCCTTCTCGCGCTGCTCGACGGGGGCCGTCTTGTGAGACAGGCCCAACGCCAAGAGGTGCCTCTCGCTCACGGCGCCACGCTCCCGGCGACCGAGCGGGCGATGGCACCCGCCCGCGCGGTGTCGCCCTCTCGAAACGCCTCGAGCACCCCAGCCCCGATCATTCCCTCCACCGTCTCACGGCGGGGCCGCTCGGGGCCCTGCAACTCGCCGAGCAGGGTGGCCAAATGCCCCCATTCGGGGCCGAAACGGTCCTCGATCTCGTCCCGCACGATCGCCGCAAGGCCCGGGCTGGCCCCCGCAGTGGACACGGCGACCGTCAGCTGCTCGCGGTGGATCGCGGCGGGGACGACCACATCGCCCTCCTCCGCGCGGTCGGCGCGGTTGCACAGCGCCCCGTGCCGGGCGGCGTCCGCGGCCACGGCCCGATTGACCTCCAGGTCGTCCGTGGCGGCCACGACCAGGGTGCACCCCACGGCGTCGTCGTCGACATGCGGGCGATCCCGCCACTCCACCCGCCCGGAGGAGGCGGCCTCGCGCAGCGCCGGGGTCAGCGCCGGAGCCACGATGCGCACGGTCGCGCCGGCGGCGAGCAGCGCCTCGGCGCGGCGAGTGGCGACCGGACCACCGCCCACCACCAGACACCGACGCCCGGTGAGGTCGACGATCAGCGGAATCGGAGCGGAGGGTGTTCGCGTGGACACCGCGGCCATGACCGATTACTCGTCGACGACCTTGACGGGCGGCGGGACGTCCTGGCCGTCGGCGTCCGCCGTGTCGTCGGGCCGGTTGCGCTCGATGATGCGCGTCAGCAACTCCACCTCGCGCCCGATGCGCGCGCTCTTCATGGCGACGATGACCATGTACATGACGAGCGCGAAGAGAATGACGGCGTAGGCCGCCACCACGAACTGGCTTCCGCTGGACACCCGCTAAGCCCCCGGGCTCTCGGCGACGAGGCGCTCCACGCGCGTCTTCAACGTGCGGAGCCGCTTCTCGGTGCGGCGTTGGACGAGCTCGAGCTGGAGCATGGTGAGGTACAGGCCGAACGCGGCGATCTGGCTGACCACGAACCAGACCAGCATGCTGTCCGGCATGTTCGCGCCGCTCTGGGTGAACACCACCGGATGCACGAAGGACTGCGCGATGCGCACCGAGTAGAACGACAGCGGCACGGAGGCGAAGGCCGCGATGGCGTAGATGGCCGAGTAGCGGCGCTGGCGCTCGCCCTCGGCTCTGGAGCGCAGGACGAAGTACGCCGCGTAGAGCAGGATGACGATGAGGAAGGTCACCAGCCGCGGGTCGCCCCACACCCACCAGGTGCCCCACGACGCCTTCGCCCAGATGGTGCCGGTCACCAGCACCAACCCGGAGAAGAGCAGGCCGATGCCGATGGAGATCGAGCTGACCTCGTCGTGCCGCTCGCGCCGGGTGCGCAGGTAGAGCACCCCCGAGATGCACGCCACGGCGAACGCCACGAGTGACGCGATGGCGATCGCGACGTGGAAGTAGAAGATCTTTTGGATGATCCCCTGGTCGGCGTCCTCGGGAGCGACGAAGAACACACCGAACACGGCAAGCGCGGTCAATGCGGCCGTCGCGGTCCCGGTCACCACAAGGAGACGACCCGAGCGCGAGTCAGTCATCGAAGACAAAGGGGTAGGTGGCGTATGCGACCAGGCCGAAGATTACCGCATAGACCGCGAGGAACAGCGAGAAGCCGCGGTACTCGGCCATGTCATTCGACACTCCGAAGACGGAGTGGGTGGCCCCGGCCGCGGCGATGACGACCGGCAGCAGCGACGGCAGGAACAGCACCGGCAGCACCACCTCGCGGGCCCTCGAGAACAGAGCCATCGAGGCGAACAGCGACCCCAGGATGCCGATGCCGGTGTTGGCCAGCAGGCAGGTCAGCAGGATCAGCGGCAGGTCCTGGGCGAACGACCCCTCGACGAAGAAGATGCCCACCAGGGGCACCGCGATGATCTCGACCGCCAGCAGATACAGGACGATGGCCACGGCCTTGGAGGTCATGAGCACCATCCGCGGCACGGGCGCGATCAGCAGGCCGTCGAGCACCCGCTGCTCGCGCTCGGGCACGTAGACGCGGCTGACGCCCAGCACGGCGGTCAGCGCGATCGTGGCCCAGAGGATTCCGCCGGCGAACGGCGTGGTCTCCTCGGTGCGCGTGCCCACGGCGAACTGGAAGATGACCATCGAGATCACCGAGAACAGCAGCATCGCGATGGCCGTGTCGCGGGTTCGGAGCTCCAGGCGCAGATCCTTGACCAGCAGCGCGCGGAACTGACGGAGCGAGCGGGGGCTCACCTCACGAGATCCTCGTAGCGCGCGCGGAACGCGGCCGGATCGACATCTGTCACCGGCTCGGAGAGCACCGGCCTGCCGGCGCGCAGGACCAGGGCGCGGTCCGCGGCCGCGACGCCGCGCTCCACATCGTGCGTCACCATGACCGTCGCCCTCCCCGCGCGCTCGGCCGCGAGCACCTCGTCGAGGAGAGCCCGCCCCCGGGCGTCGAGTCCGGCGTAGGGCTCGTCCAAGAGCAGAAGGTCGGGGTCGTGCAGCAGCATCCGCGCCAGCCCGAGGCGCTGCACCATGCCGCGGCTGAAGGTCCGGGCCGGGTCGTAGGCCCGTGGAAGCAGGCCGACGGCGTCGAGCCCGTCGACGATGCGGGTGCGCGGGTCGTCGAGGCCGTAGAGGTCGGCGAACAGCTCCAGGTTCTGCCAGGCCGTCAGATCGAGGTACACCAGGGGGTCGTGGCCCAGGTAGCCGATCGCGCCCCGGGCGCGGTCGGCGTGCTCGGGGCAGTCGTGGCCCAGCAGGGCGAGCGACCCCTCGTCGGGGCGCAGGAGCGTGGCCAGCATGCGCAGCAGCGTGGTCTTCCCCGCACCGTTGGGCCCCAGGACGACGAGCGACTCGCCGGACGCCAGCGCGACGTGCACGCCGTCCACCGCGCGGCGCTCGCCGAACGCCTTGACCAGCCCCTCGGCGTCGATCAGGAGAGCGTCACCTCGACGACGACCGCCGCGAAGAAGACCACCGAGACGAGCATGTTGGCCGAGCCGAACGCCGCCTGCAGGCTGGCCTGATCGTCCGGCCGGGCGATCAGGTGCTCGTACATCAGGATGGCCGCGACCACGCCGACGCCGATCAGGTAGAGGGCCCCGGCGCCCGACGCGAGCCCGGCGGCCACCAGGAGCGCCACGGTCAACGTGTGGAGACCCCGGCTGATGAGAAGGGCGCGGTGGGGTCCGAAGCGCGCGGGGATCGAGTGGACGCGATGACCGCGGTCGAAGTCGATGTCGAGAAGGGCGTAGATGACGTCGAAGCCCGCGATCCACGTGGCGACGGCCAGCCCCAGCAACACGCCGCCCCAGTCGAGACTGCCCGTCACGGCGATCCATCCGCCCACCGGCGCCAGGCCGATCGTGAAGCCGAGGAACAGGTGGCACGCCCAGGTGAAGCGTTTGGTGTACGGGTAGATGACGAAGGCGGCGACCGGGAT